>JANOZF010000084.1:0-18275 GCA_031429255.1 Rubrivivax sp. | reverse complement strand
GGCCTGTGTGTCGGCCACCAGCACCGCGTCGTCACCGATGATGATGCCGGTGTTGGGGTCGCCTTCTGCGGTGTAGGCATAGGCGTGCTCCGACAACTTGGTGAAGCTGACCTTTTTTTCTTCCAGATCGGCTTGAGAGGCGAACTTTTTCTGGGTGTTCATGCAAATGACTCCGGTGGGACGGCTGGTGAAGCGCGGGGGGGGTGGCGGAATGCCAGATGCAAACCGCTGGCGACACCGCAGTCGACACCGCAGTCCACACCGCTGCCGGCACCTCAGCCTGTACCGGCCTGCCCTCGAGCCGGGCGCGCATTTTGTCTTTGACAAATTCGTTTGCGATTGTGAGACAGAGTGGCTGGTTTGGCAAGATTGGCAAATGCGTTTGCATACGGCAAACTGCGGCACCATGCCTGCCACCACCCGCCTGCGCCGCAGCAGCGGCCTGACCGCCCGCTCCGCCGCACCCGCCGGCTCCGTTGCCGCAGCCGTGTCCGACAAGGGCCGGCGCGCCGTGCAGTCCATCGAGGTCGGCGGCCGCCTGCTGCTGGCGCTGTCGAACAGCCTCGGCCCCCTGACGCTGAAGGACCTGGCCGGGCTGGCCGCGCTGCCGGCGGCGCGGGCCCATCCCTACCTGGTGAGCTTCGGCCGCCTGGGCCTGATCGAACAAGAGGCCGACACCGGGCGCTACGCCTTGGGCCCGGCTGCGCTGCAGCTGGGCCTGAGCTGCCTGCACCAGCTCGACCCGCTGCGCGTGGCCTGGCCGGTGGCGCAAGAACTGGCAGCCACCACGGGCCAGGCGGTGGCGCTGGCGGTGTGGGGCAACTTCGGCCCCACCATCGTGCGCATGGTCGAAGCGCAACAACCGCTGCACGTGTCAATGCGCGCCGGCACCGTGATGTCCATCCTGGGCACCGCCACCGGCCGCGCCTTTGCAGCTGCCTTGCCGGCCGAGCGCATCGTCAAGGCGCTGTCGCAGGCACAGGCCCAAGCGCTGGGTGGCGATGACGACGCGCCAGCACCGCGGCCGAAGTCCCGCCCCCAGCAGTTGCAGGCGCTGCGCGAACTGGCGGCCGAGGTGCGTGGTCATGGCGTGGCGCGGGCGGTCGGTCGACCCATACCCGGCGTCAATGCCTTCAGCGCGCCCGCTTTCGACCACGAAGGCGAGGTGGCGCTGGTGATCACGCTGCTGGGCCACCAGGACCATGTTTGCGCCGACTGGAACGGCAAGCCCGCGCGCGCCGTGCGACAGGCGGCGGCCGAGGTGTCGGGGCGGCTGGGCTGGCGCGGGGCTGCTGCAACAGCCCATCAACGTGTGACCAAGTGACCGGCACCACCCAGGCCGTGCACCGGCTCGTGCAGGGCGCCGGCAAGGCCAGCCGTCTGGCCCGGGCAGCTGGCATGCCGCAACCGCCGAGGGTTTGGTCGTTGACGGCTGCGCGCACTGGCTGGCGCGCCTGCCCACGCTGGGCGCCCAGGCCCGGTGACCACGGCAGCCGGCCAGCGGCGGCGAACGCTGGGAGCGTGGGCGGCAGAAGGACGTCGGCTGCAACGCGCGAGAAAACGGCGCCCTCTGGTATCGCCTGCTGCGCCCAGGGGGCTACCCTGGGCTTGCATATCGATACCGAAGGGCACTCGTTTTTCGCACGTTTCGCTTCGACGCCTTCTGCCGCCCACGCTCCTAGCGCGGTGAGGCGCCCGCGTCCATCGTGCTCGTCCAGCGCGCCACCACCTGCAAAAACTGCCCGACGTCCAGCGGTTTCGTCAGGTAGTCGACAAAACCAGCGGCCTTGCCACGTTCCAGGTCCTTGGCCATGGCGTTGGCCGAGACCGCCACGACAGGGATGTTCCGTGTCTGGGGGTGGTCACGCAGGGCGCGCAGCACCGCGTAGCCATCCATGTCGGGCAGATTGATGTCGAGCAGGATCAAGGCCGGCTGGTGGCTGCGTGCCAGTTCAATACCCAGGCCAGGCGACACCGCCGACAGGACGCGCAGGTCGGGCCGGCTGGCCAGCACGCCTTCGATCAGGCGCAGGTTGGCGGGGTTGTCTTCGATGCACAACACGTCCTGCCGCGGCGCCAGCACGGTCGTGGGCGCCGGCGCGGCCAGCACCAAGCGTGGCAGGCTGGGCTGCGCGTGGGGGTTGGACAGCGGCAGGCGCACCCAGAACGTGCTGCCTTGGCCGGGCTCGGAATGCACACCGATCGAGCCGCCCATCAGTTCCACCAGCCGCCTGGACAGCGCCAGGCCGATGCCCGTGCCCTGGATCTGCTGCACGTCGGCGTCCAGCCGCTCGAAAGCCACGAACAGCCGCGCCTGCTGTTGCGCCGAAAGACCGGGGCCGTGATCGCGGATGCTGATGCAGATGGTGTGCGGCGCCCCGGCTGGTTCGGGCGCACAGGCGAAGTCGACACGCCCCCCATCGCGGTTGAACTTGATGGCGTTGGACAGCAGGTTCAGCAGCACCTGCTTGAGCCGGGTGCGGTCGGCACGCACATGCACGTCACAGGGCTTGCCAGGCACGGCCAGTTCCACGCGGCGCGCTTCGGCCTGCGGGCGCAGCAGGGTCAGGCAGTTCTGCAACAACGGCAGCAGCGCCACGGGCTCGGGGCTGACCGTCAGATGGCCCGACTCGACGCGCGCCAGGTCGAGCACCTCGTCGATCAAGGTCAACAGGTGCTGGCCGGCGCGCAGGATCTCGCCGACGTAGTCGACCGGCGCTTCGTTGGCGGGCAGCTTGAGCTGCAGCAGCTGGCTGAAGCCCAGGATGGCATTGAGCGGCGTGCGAAGCTCGTGGCTCATGCGCGACAGGAATTCGCTTTTGGCGTGGTTGGCACGCTCGGCTTCGTCCTTGGCCGCCACCAGTTCCGCGGTGCGCTGCTGCACGCGCAACTCCAGGTCTTCATTCAGCCGCCTGATGGCTTCTTCGGCCTGGCGGCGGGCCGTGATGTCGCGCACCGCGCCCACCACGCGCGCCGGCTGCCGTAGGGCACCAGCGCCCTCGAAAAAAGTCTGCGTGTGCAGCACCAGCCAGCGCAGTTCACCGTCGCCGCGCATGAAACGGTGTTCGATGTGGCAGACGCCGTCGCCTTGCGGGTCTTGCGCCAACGCCATCGCATGCTCGACGGCCACGCGGTCCTGCGGCGCAATCGCCGCCCGGTAGCGTTCGTCATTGACCGGCTCCGCCGCACCAGACCCCATCAGCGCGCGCATCTCGTCCGACCAGTAAAAGGACTGCTGCTGCAGGTCGTGTTCCAGGATGCCGATGTGGGATGCATGGACAGCCTGCTGCAAACGCTCGCCCACGCGAATGCGCTCCAGGGTCTGCGCCTGCAAACCGGTCTCGGCCGTATCGCGCCGCTCAACGGCCTGGCGAAAGGCCAGCATCAGCCGGTCGAGCGCGCCAAACTCGTCGCGGCGCTGCACCGCAGGCTCGGCCGCGTCGGCCTGGCCATCGGTGAGTCGCTGTATGCGCCGCATCAAGGCGGTCAGATCGGCACTGAATGCCCGCGACAGCCACAGGCTGCCCAGCACCAGCAGCAGCACGGTCAGGCCCATGCCCGTGAAGAAACGGTTGCGGGCTTCCAGCAGGACGCTTTCCAGCGTGCGGTTCTGCTGGTTGATGTGTTCCTGCACCAGATTGATCAGCGAGAGGAACTGGCCGTTGACGTTCTCAAAAGCCTGGTTGGCTCTGAGCGTGTGGGCGGCAATCTGTTCGAACTTGACCGACGCCGGCAGCATCGATTCGCCCATCTGGTCGCGGTAGTCGGTGAGGTGTCTTTGCAGCACGTCGGCAGACGTGGCGATGGCAGGCGCCGACGGCAGCTGAGTCTGCACCAGGCGCAACTGCTCGATGCCCGTGTTCACCGCCTGGACACTTTGTCGCCCCGCTTGGTAGAGGTTGCCAGGGTTGGGGTTGTCTCGAAACGAGGCTGCCAGCAGACTGACGAACCGCACATGGTTGGTGGACTGCTCAGAGAACAGCCGCGACAACTCTCGCATGCTGGGTATGTCGCGTTCATTGATGACGCGGTGCAGCGCTCGGCTTTCACGCTGCTGCATCGACAGCGCAGCACCCAGCAGTGCGATCAGCAAGGTCGCAACCAGCGGCAGCAGCAGGAACTTGCTGCGTATGCTGAGATTCGCCAACAAGGTTTTCATCAAAGGTGCGGTCCAGCCAGGTCAGTGCAGGTCAGCATGGCCTGACAGCACCGGGTCGGTACCCGCCGCCGGCACCGTTGAAAGAAGCCGCGAAAACGCCTGCGCAGGCTGCCGCGTGCTCGTTTCGTCGCAGGTCACGCTGTGCTGCAGGTCTTCCTCGGCCGTCACGGACGAAGCTGTTCAGCCGTGGTGGATGTGCAGCGTAGGGCATCGGGAATTTCTTGCGTCCTGGCAGCATAGCCGTCCATTGTGTCGCCCCTTGCGGCTGCAACGGGTCGATTGACCACTACAGGCTTGGTGCCCGTGAAACCGAGGCATGCCAGTGCGCCGATGGCCGCCGGCAGCAGCGCGCTCAGCGCCGCCTGCGTGGAAGCTGCGGACTCGCCGAGGGACTGGCCGCCGATCTTGCAGAAGTTGACACCCCGTGCATCCTGGGCCATGGCCAGCAGATTGGCATTCATGTCGTCGATCCTGTCTTCTGGAAGTTCAGTTTGCGCTTGGGCTGGGCGGCCGCGCTTCGCACCGGGCAGCGCTGCTTGTGAGGGCTCAGTCTCGAGCGACGCAACGATAAGAAGGCAGGAACCTTTGCAGGCCATGCAAAAGGTTTGGGCCGCAAGAGTTAGACCAGCGCGCCCAAATCGACCCGCCGTCCGGCGACAGGGTCCCGAGGCATCCACGCGAAAGGGAGCGGTGCCGCCAGCCCCGGGCGGTAGCATCGAACACCCCTTCCCTTGTGCACCCCATGTACGACACCAACGAAACCCTCGAAGCGGCGCGCGAGCGCAACGTGCGCGATGCGCTGCGCGAAGACATCGGGCGCGGCGACTGGACGGCGATGCTGGTACCCGCCCATCGGCCGGTGGTGGCACATGTCACCGCCAAGGAAGCCGCGGTGCTGTGTGGCCAGGCCTGGTTCGAGGCCTGCTTCATGTCACTGGACCCGCAATGCCGCATCCAGTGGCATGTCGCCGAGGGCCAGGCCGTGCCCGCCGGCACCCGCGTGTGCACCATCCACGCCGACGCACGCGCCGCGCTCAGCGCCGAGCGGCCGGCGCTGAACTTCCTGCAGACCCTGTCGGCGGTGGCCAGCACGACGCGGCGCTACGTCGACGCCATTGCCGGCCTGTCGCCCAACCCACGCGGCTGCGCGGTGCTGGACACGCGCAAGACGCTGCCCGGTCTGCGCCAGGCGCAGAAGTACGCGGTGCGCGTCGGTGGCGGGCAGAACCAGCGGCTGGCGCTGTGGCATGGCATTCTCATCAAGGAAAACCACATCGCCGCTGCCGGCAGCATTGGCGCCGCCCTGCAGGCCGCCCGCGCGCTGAACGCCGGCGTCGACATCCAGGTGGAGGTGGAAAACCTCGACGAACTGCAGCAAGCCCTGTCTGCCGGCGCCGCCAATGTGCTGCTGGACGATTTTTCGCTCGACGACATGCACCGCGCCTACACGCTGACCGCCGGCCGCGCGGTGCTGGAAGCCTCGGGCGGCGTCGACCTCCACACCATTCGCGCGATAGCAGCCACCGGCGTGGACCGCATCTCGGTGGGCAAGCTCACCAAGGACGTGCGCGCCATCGACCTGTCGATGCGCGTACAGGGCTGATGGGCCCGCCCCTTGTCCAGCCGCATCGGGGCGCGGGGTTCTGCCCATGACGGCACTGGCACCCCTGCGGCACATCGATGCCGGCGCGCTGAACGTGGCCTATGCCGAGCTGGGGCCTTCGAGTGGTGCGCCGGTGTTCCTGATGCATGGCTTTCCGTACGACATCCATGCCTACGCCGTCGTGGCGCCGCTGCTGGCTGCGCGCGGCTGCCGCGTCATCGTGCCCTTCCTGCGCGGCTTCGGCGCGACGAGGTTTTTGTCGCCGCACACGCCGCGCTCGGGCGAACAGGCGGCGCTGGGCGCCGACCTGCTGGCGCTGATGGACGCGCTGGCCATTCCGCGTGCCGTGCTGGCCGGTTACGACTGGGGCGGCCGCGCCGCCTGCGTGGTGGCGGCGTTGTGGCCGGCCCGCTGTGCAGGCCTGCTGTCCTTCAACAGCTACAACATCCAGGACATCGCCCGCGCCATGCGCCCCGACACGCCTGAAAACGAACACCGCCTGTGGTACCAGTATTACTTTCACAGCCCGCGCGGTGAACAGGGCCTGCTGCAGGACCGGCGCGCGGTGTGCCGGCTGCTGTGGCGGCTGTGGTCACCCAGCTGGGCCTTCAGCGACGCCGAGTTCGAGCTCAGCGCCGCCGCCTTCGACAACCCCGATTTCGTGCCGGTGGTGATCCACTCCTACCGCCACCGTTTTGGTCTGGTGGACGGCGATCCGGCGCTGGCGGCCGTCGAGCAGCGCCTGGCCGCGCAGCCGGTGATCAGCGTGCCGGCCATCACCTTCGACGGGCTGGACGACGGCGTGCGGCCGCCCGCCGATGCGGCCCAGCATGGCGCGCGCTTCACCGGGCCGCGCCAGCACCGCTGGGTGCCCGGCGTGGGCCACAACATGCCGCAGGAAGTGCCGCAGGTGTTTGCCGACGCGGTGATGGAACTGGTGCTGCAGCCGGCCAGCGACGTCGGCAACTGAGCGCCGCGCGGCCCGCGCCGGACGGGCCTGGCGCGGGCGCTCAATCCCCCAGGTCCACCACCGCAGCCAGCGGGCAGGCCACCAGCGCTGCTGGCAACACGTGGTCGGCCAGCACCCAGGCGCGCTGGCTGCCGGCGGCAGCTTGCAGCAACAGGCCGTCCAGCACCTGGCACGACGCAGCGTCCAGCGCCGCGTAGGGGTTGTCGACCAGGGTCAGCTGCGCGCCGCTGGCGGCCGCTGCCACCAGGCCCAGCTTGCGGCGGCTGCCGGTGGACAGCATGTACTGCGGCTTGTGCAGGTGGTCTTGCAGGCCAAAGGCGTGCGCCAGTTCTGCAGCCACGCGCGGGCTCCAGGCGGCGTGGCGCGTGCGCTGCAAGGCCAGCCACGCCGAGGCCACGGTCTGCTCGTCGCCGTCCGGCGTCGAGAGACCGTCGAAGACCGACGCAGCGCGGCGCTGGATCTGCCCTTGCTGCGGCTGCAGCTGCCCCGCGATGATGCGCAGCAGCGTGCTCTTGCCGCGCCCGTCACCGCCTTGCACCAGCGTCAGGCCGGGGTGGATGTCAAAAAACAGGCCGTGCAGCAGCGTGGACCCCGGGTAGCCAAAACCCAGGTCACGGGCGGAAACCAGCGGTGGCGGGGCAGGCTTGTGGTTGGTCATCAGTGCGTTCCGGCCTCTGCGTCTTGCGCGTCATCGCGCTCGTTGGAGTCATTGGCATGAGCCATCACCGGCACGCCAAGGCTAGCGCAAAGTTCATAAGGGAACTTCTGCGTCAGAGTACCCGCCTTCCCCTCCAGACCGTGCACACCGCTAAGATCCTGCGCCCACCTTCGATTGCCGTTCACGTGCACCCGCCGCCCGCTGGCCCGCCCGAACCATCCGGACTCACCGCTGTTGCAGCCTGGTTGCGTGCGTTCCGACCTGCACCGATTGGCGCCGACTGGCGCGAGCGCCTGCGCGTGGTGGTGGGTGCGACGCTCGGCATTCTCGTCACGGCGCTGGTGTGCCGCTGGTTCGGACCTGCGGCAGCAGGATCGCCGGCAGGCTGGCCGTGGCTGATTGCGCCGCTGGGCGCCAGTGCGGTGCTGGTGTTTGCGGTGCCGGCCAGTCCGCTGGCGCAGCCCTGGGCCGTGGTGGGCGGCAACACGTTGTCGGCGCTGGTGGGTATCGTGTGTGTGCGCTGGTTCGGCAGCGCCGAAGCGTCGGCCGCGCTGGCGGTGGGCCTGGCCGTCGGCCTGATGTTTGCGCTGCGCTGCCTGCACCCCCCGGGCGGTGCGTCGGCGCTGCTGGTGGTGCTGAACGGCGTCGGCGACTTTCAGTTCGCGGGGTACCCGGTGCTGCTGAACACGCTGCTGCTGGTGGCCGTGGGTGTGGCCTACAACCATGCCACGCGCCGCACCTATCCCCACCCGCAACTGACCGGCACCGCTTCGAGGGCCCGCGACCACGAGGGCGACGCCGTGGACGCCGATCTGGATGCCGTGCTGGCACGCTACAACCAGGTGCTGGACATCAGCCGCGACGATTTGAAGGCCCTGCTGCAGGACACGCAGCTGCAGGCCTACCAGCGCAAATTTGCCAACCTGCGCTGCAGCGACATCATGTCGCGCACACCCATCACGGTGCATCACCAGACGCCGCTGCAGCAGGCCTGGGCCTTGTTCCGCGAACACCGGATCAAGGCCTTGCCGGTGGTCGACGCCGCAGGCTGCGTGGTCGGCATCGTCACGCCAGCAGATTTCATGCGCGCCGTCGAGGCGCAAGCTGGTGACGGCTTTGAAGCGCGTTGGCGCGCCCTGCGCAGCCTGGCCGACACCGCAGCACCGGCGCCCGAGGACGTGGTCGGCCGCATCATGACGCGCAAGGTGCGCGTGGCCAGCGTCGACCGGCACCTTGCCGAACTGATTCCGCTGTTCGGCAGCACGGGGCACCATCATCTGCCCATCGTCGATGCCGGCGATCGCCTGGTGGGCATCGTCACGCAGTCCGACGTCGTCGCCGCTCTGGCGCGGCCAGACCTCAAGGCCGCATGAAGGCCCCGCGGCAGGCCGCAACCTCTTTTTGTAGGACTCCCATGTCAATCAACCTGCCCGGACACTCTGCGCCTGCTGTCGGCTTCGAAGTGCCGCTGGAAATGCTGGCGGCCTGCCACGGCCGCGTGCAGGCGCAATGCACGACCCTGCAGCGCCTGGTTGCGCACCTGGCCGCGCACGGCCCAGACCAGGCTGCGCGGGAAGCTGCCACCGCTGTGATGCGTTACTTCGATACCGCCGGCCGTCACCACCACGAAGACGAGGAACAAGACCTGTTCCCGGCGCTCCTGGAATCGATGGCGGGGTCGGACGCCGTGTGCGTGCGTGAGCTGACCGCTGCGCTGTGCGCCGACCACCGCGCGCTGGAAGCGCGATGGCGCACGCTGCGCGCGGTGCTGGTGCAAGTGGCAGCGGGCGCCGGCAGCGCGCTGGCCGCTGCAGACGTACAGACCTTCGTGCAACTGTACGAGCAGCACATCGCACGCGAAGAAAGCGAACTGCTGCCGATGGCTGCCCGTTTGCTGAATGATTCAGACCTGGACCGCGTGGGCCTGGCGATGCGCGCCCGGCGCGGCCTGGTCACCACCGACAGCGCGCTGCCCGGGGCCGGCGCTTCACGCTGAGCGGCCGGTCAGGTACACCGCGGCCTGCACACGCGAGCTGAGGTTCAGCTTGCGCAGGATGTGCTGCACATGGATCTTCACCGTGGCCTCGGCAATGCCGAGGTCGCGCGCCACTTCCTTGTTGCTGGCGCCGCGTGCGATGTGGGCCAGGATTTCACTTTCACGCGGTGACAGGCTGTGGATGGGATCGGCGTCTGCGCCAGACGCTGCACCTGCCGCCGCCGGCGCGCCCTGGCCCACGTGGGCCTGAAAGGCGTTGACCAGCTTGCTGGTCATCTCGGGGCTCACCACCGACTCGCCCGCCATGGTGCGCAGAATGGCCGACGCCAGCATGTCGCTGTCCATGGTCTTGAGCAGGTAGCCGCGTGCACCACCGCGCAGCGCCGCGGCCAGGTCGCGTTCATCTTCACTGACCGTGAGCATCAGCACCCGCGCCTGGGGCGCGGCCTGCTTGAAGCCGGCCAGCGCGTCGACACCGTTGACGCCGGGCATGTGGTTGTCCAGCAGGATCACGTCGGGTTGGCTCTGGACGGCGCGGCGATGGGCCTCGCTGGCGTCACCCGCTTCGGCAACGACCTCGAAGCGGGCGTCGCCGGCCAGCAGCGCGATCAGGCCGCGCCTGAACAGCGTGTGATCGTCGACCACCAGCACGCGAATGGCACCGCTGCCGCTCATGCTGCCACCCCCGGCCGTTCAGGCAGCTTCAGCACCACACAGGTGCCCGAGCCGGGCACCGACTCGACGTCCACCGTGGCGCCGATGTGCTGCGCACGTTCGCGCATGATGCGCAGGCCCACATGCATCTCGTCGGGGCCGGTACCCTCGGATTCGAAACCGCAGCCGTCGTCGCGCACTTCCACGCGCCACTGCGGCGCCTGCTGCACCTCCACCCAGACCTCGCGCGCCTGGGCATGCTTGCGCACGTTCGACAACGCCTCCTGCACCACGTGCAAGACCTGCACCTGCACATCGGCGGGCAACGGCAAGCCGTCGCCCTGGATCTCGAGATGCGTGGCCAGCCCTGTCTGGTGCTCGAACTTCTGCAGCGTGGTCCTCAAGGCCGGCGCAATGTCTTCGGCGTTGGTGCGGGTCCTGAAGTGCACCAGCAACTCACGCACGTCGCCCAGGCTCTCGTGCACGCCGGCGTCCAGTTCGCCCAGTGTCCTGTCGACGCGGGCGGCGTCGCCGCTCTTGATGTCGGCACGCAGCAGGCCCATCTGGATCTTCAGAAAAGCCAGGCTCTGCGCAATGGAGTCGTGCAGTTCACGGGCAATGAAACCGCGCTCTTCGGCCACGGCGGTCTCACGGCGCAGCGCGGCGGCGCGCAAGCCTTCGATGGCGCCGGCCAGGTGGCTGGCCATCGTTTCCAGCAGTGCACGGTCGTCGTCCGCCAACTGCCGCGGCTGGCGATAGAAGAGGTTCAGTTCACCCACCAGCCGTTCGTGCAGGCGCACGGGCACGCTGACCACGGTTTCGTAGCCGGCCCGCGCGCAGTGGCCGAGCAAGGTGGTGTCGCCCTCGGGCAGGATGGGTATCACCCGCGTCACGGCCTGGTCCTTGGCCTGGCCGCAGAAGCAATCGCCTGTGGGGATGCAATGCTCCTCGTCGACCAGATGCTGGGGCAGGCAATCGGACGCCAGCATCAGGTAGCGCTGGTTCGACTCGTCCGCCCAGCGCACCGCCGACGCATCGGCCCCGGCGGCGCGGCGCACCTGTTGCGCGATGCCCTTGGCCAGCTCGTCCAGCGTGCCCGCGCGCGCCACGAAAGCGGCAGACTCGTACAGCACCGCCAGCCGCGCATGCTCGGCTTCCAGTTTCTCGGTCTTTTCGCGCACCTTCGACTCCAGGCTCTGGTACAGCCCCTGCAACGTCTGCGCCATGCGGTTGAATCCGGCTGCCAGCGCCCCGAACTCGTCATCGGCACCGGGTTCCACCCGCACGGCCAAGTCCCCGGCCTCGACACGGGCCAGGCCCGCCTGCAGCCGCGACAACGGATTGAAGACAAACAGATAGGCAGAGTACAGAAGGGCCACGGCGCTGCCGATGGTCAGCACCACCATCATGAACTGCACCGCGTTCAGGATGGCGGTCAGGCGCGACAGGTGCTGTTCGATGGCGACCACGAAAGCATCGACGCGCGCGACAAAACTTTCAGCCTGCAGCGCAATGGCGGGCGCATCGGGTGGCGGCTGGGCCGACCAGTCGGCGCGCAGCTGTTTCCAGCCCCCTTGCACCTGCTTGAAGGCCCGCTGTGCGTCGTCGTTGTGGGGCACGAACAGGGGTCGCGCCGGGTCCCCGCTGCGCAGCAGGTCCAGGCTGTCGTCGAATTGCGCTGTCAGGGTGGGCACACGCTGCGCGTCGCCGCCGGTCAGCGTCTGCGCCAGTCGCCAGGTCTGCATGCGCATGCGGCCGGCTTCGTTGACCGCCGCGGCGCCGCCTTCCAGTTGCCAGGTCACCCACAACGTGAGCCCGATCGACACCAGTGCCAGGCCCAGCAGCAGGCAGCCGATGGCACCCAGTTTGGCGGACAGACTCCAGGGCTTTCGCATGCGCCAACTGTAGCGGGCCTGCTGCACCGGCCCCCACATTCAGGCGCGAGATGCGTGGCGGCCTGGACGGATGACCCAGGTCAATGCACCTTGCCGCCAACGCGCCACACTCGCGTCTCCAGACCCCGTCGGTGACTCGATCGCGCATGTCGAAGACGGCCACCCCGGCATCTACATCGCGCTGACCGAGGCCGCCGAGACGATGCGCCTGGGTGGCGGCGTGGGCTACGACTTTTCCCGCATCCGCCCGCGCGGCGCGTGGGTGGCCAGCACCCGCAGCAGTGCCAGCGGGCCGGTGAGCTACATGCGGGTGTTCGACCGCTCGTGCGAGACGGTTGAATCGGCCGGCGCGCGGCGTGGCGCGCAAATGGGCGTGCTGCGCTGCGACCACCCCGACATCGAGGAGTTCATCCACGCAAAGGACGCTGGCGACCTGAAGAACTTCAACCTCTCGGTGGGCGTGACCGACGCCTTCATGCAGGCGGTGCAGGCCGACGCCGAGGTTGAACTGGTGCACCGCGCCGAACCCGGTGCGGCCCAGAAAGCCGCCGGCGCGTACCAGCAGGCGCACGCGGCCGGCACGGGCGAGCACCCGACCATGCAGGCCGGCGGCGCCGGCCTGTGGGTCTACAGCAAGCGCCGCGCCCGCGAGCTGTGGGACCAGGTGATGCGCTCGACCTACGACCACGCCGAGCCCGGCGTGCTGTTTCTCGACCACATCAACCGCGACAACAACCTGTCGTACTGCGAGCACATTGCCGCCACCAACCCCTGCGCCGAGCAGCCGCTGCCGCCCTACGGCTGCTGCTGCCTGGGCTCCATCGACCTGGCACGCTTCGTGCGCGACCCTTTCGAGGCTTCAGCCCGCTTCGACGACGCGGCGTTCGTGGCCGTGGCACAGGTGGCCACGCGCATGCTCGACAACGTGCTGGACGTGACGGTGTGGCCCTTGCCGCAGCAACAGGAAGAAGCGCGCAGCAAGCGCCGCATCGGCCTGGGCTTTACCGGGCTGGGTGATGCGCTGGTGATGCTGAACCTGCGCTACGACACCGAGCCCGCGCGCGCCATGGCGCGGCGCGTCGCCGAGCTGTTGCGCGACGCGGCCTACACGGCGTCGGTCGAGCTGGCGCGCGAGCGCGGTGCCTTCCCGCTCTTCAATGCCGACCTCTACCTCAGCGGCGCCAGCTTCGCGTCGCGCCTGCCACCGCCGCTGCGCGAGCGCATCCGCACCCACGGGCTGCGCAATTCGCACCTGTTGTCGATTGCACCCACCGGCACCATCAGCCTGGCCTTTGCCGACAATGCCAGCAACGGCATCGAGCCGGCCTTCAGCTGGCACTACACGCGCAAGAAGCGCATGCCCGATGGCAGCTTCAAGGAATACGCCGTCGAAGACCACGCGTGGCGCCTGTACCGCCACCTGTTCGGCGAAGGCGCGGCACTCACGCCCGCCTTCGTCACCGCGCTGGAGATGAGCGCTCAAGCCCATGAGGCAATGGTGGCCGCGGTGGCGCCCTGCATCGACACCGCGATCTCGAAAACCGTCAACGTGCCGGCCGACTACCCCTACGTCGACTTCCAGAACCTGTACCTGCAGGCCTGGGAGTCGGGCCTGAAGGGCCTGGCCACCTACCGGCCCAACAGCGTGCTGGGCTCGGTGCTGAGCACCACGCCCGGCAGCACCACGGCACCGGCGGCACCGCTGCACCTGGACGGTGCCAACCGGCGCCTGGCACTCGAGCGGCTGCCGGCACCGGTGCTGTCGTCGTTGCGCTGGCCCGGGCGCCCGGAGCTGCCTGCGGGCAACCCGGCCTGGACCTTCATGGTGCACCACCCCTTCGGCGACTTCGCGTTGTTCATCGGCGAGCTCGCGGCCGCCGGCGGCGGCCCGGCACAGCCGTTCGAGGTGTGGGTCAACGGCGCCGAACAGCCGCGCGGCCTGGGCGCGCTGGCCAAGACGCTGTCGATGGACCTGCGCGCCAACGACCCGGGCTGGTTGCGCCTGAAGCTGGACGCGCTGTCCACCGTGGCCGAAGAACGCGCCTTCGAGATGCCCTTCCCGCCGCACGGCGAACGCCGCCTGTTCCCCGGCGTGGTGGCGGCCACCGCGGCCGTGATCCGCTGGCGCTGCGAACAGTTGCAGGCTCTGCCCAGCACCAGACCCAGCGCCAACGCCAACGCCATCGGCCCGGGCGGCATCCCGACGCCGGTGATGGACGCGATGTTCAGCGTCGCCGAGCCTCGCACCGGGCCTTCCGGCACCCTGGCCTGGGCCGTCGACATCGACAACCCGGCCACCGGCGAGGCCTTCACGTTGACGCTGAAGGAAGTGACGCTGCCGGGGCCCGACGGCAGCACCGTGACGCGGCCCTGCGCGGTCGGCTTTTCCGGCAACTACCCGCGCGCACTGGACGGCCTGGCGCGCTTGCTGTCGCTGGACATGCGCGTGATCGACCCCGCGTGGGTCGGCATGAAGCTGCGCAAGCTGCTGAACTACGCCGAACCACTGGGCCACTTCATGGCCTTCGTGCCGGGGCTGCCCCACGGCGAACGCCGGCAGCAGACCTGGCCGTCCACGGTGGCCTATCTGGCGCGGCTCATCATCCACCGCTACGCGATGCTGGGTGTGCTGAACGAAGAGGGCTACCCGCTGCGCAGCATGGGCGTGCTCGAGTCGGCAACCGACCGCACGGAGCGCAGCAGCGTGATGGCTGGCAAGGTGTGCGCCGAGTGCGGCAACGCCACCGTGATCCACCGCGACGGCTGCGACTTTTGCACCGCCTGTGGCGACGTCGGGCAGTGCGGTTGATGGCGCCGCCGCTGCCGATGGGGGCACCAGGAGGCCCATTGAAGCGGGCTGCGGCGCGCCGCCGCGCCCCTCATCGCGGGTAAGCTAGGAAACATGAACATCAGTCATTTCAACGATCTGCTCACTGCTGCGCGCCAGCAGCCCGAACCGCAGCGGCTGCTGTTGGTGTTTGCCGGCGCCAGCCTGCCGGCCGATGCATCGGCCGAGCAGCGCGCGCGCTTCGAAGCCGGTGAAGCGGGTGAGCTCGAGCCCTTGATGTGTGTCGACAAGGACGCGAGCGCGCTGGCCGACTTTGCCGCGCTGGTGGACGAAGCGGCCCAGGCCGGGCCCGCGTGGGCACTGGTGTTTGCCGCAGCCCTGCCCGGCCAGCGCGGGCAGCTGCCTGCAGCCAGCCAGGTGGAGGCCGCGCTGCAGCACATGGTGGAAAACGTGAAGTCCGGCCATCTGGAGGGGCTGATTCCCTTCGACCGGCAGGGTGCAGCGGTGCATCTGGACTGACACAGGGGGCATGGCGAAAGCCTGCTGTCAGGCTTGCCCGCGACAACGGCAGCGCACGGGCCGGCAGCAGGACGCTCCTTCAACGAGAGCCCAGCCCAACGGCGTCAAGGGCGAAAGTCTTCGCGGCGCATGGATGGCATCACCGCGCGAGTTGATCGAAGGGCAACTGCTGCTTGACCAGGATGACGGTGCAGGGTGCTTCCATGGCCACCTTGATCGGGACGGTGGCCACGAAACGCTGCATCTGCAGGCCGTGGGTCGCGGCGCCCATCACGATCATGCTCACGTGGTTCCCCATTGCGTAGCGCACCAGGGCCTGCGCCACATCGCTGGACTCCAGCACGTGGTGCGAAGTCTGATGTCCGATCAGGTCCAGACCCTTGGCCCACTGCATCATCACGGTCAGGTGGCGCCGGTGGACCTGCGATTCGCTGCGGTCGCCTTCGGTGTAGCTGGTTTCACTGGGCGAGATCACCGTCACGCAGGCCAGCCGCGCGCCCGGGCGCACGCCAAGCGAATGGGTCACCGCCTGGCGCAGTGCGTGCATCGTGCCGTCGCTCACCTCATGGTGGGGTGGCACCGCCACCATCACGATTGGAATTTCCCGGATGTGGTGGGTGGGCATCAGGCTGGGCTGGTAGTGCTTGCCCGCCGCCTTGAGCCAGCGCCTGAGATGCTCTTTGAAGCCGGTGCCACGGGTGCGCTGGCCACGCGCCGTGACCGTGACGTGGTCTGGGTGCGACAGGTCGAACGCGAGATGGGCGGCCGAGGGATAGCGGTGCGCCGCTTCATGTTCCAGGCAGCGCAGGATCACCTCTTGCAGCCACTCGGGCAAGTCGCCGCGCAAGGCGCGCGGCGGCTTGGGGTCCATCCACAAGCGCAGGCGCAACCCACTGTCGGTGGTGGGTGAGCCAAAGGGCAGCTCACCGGTGGCCAGTTCATACAGCATGACGCCGATGGCGAAGATGTCGCTGCGCGGATCGCCGCGCACACCCACCACCTGTTCGGGCGAAATCCAGACCGGCGAGCCTACCGCCTTGCGCAGTTCTTCGGCCAGCAGGTCGGGGTAGTGCGCGTGGCAGGAAAGACCGAAGTCCAGCAACACCGCCTTGCCGTCCGGCTGGATGATGACGTTGGCCGGCTTGAGGTCCAGGTGGCAGGTGTCCTGTTTGTGCAGGCTGTGGACCGCGTGTGCCACGGCCGCGCCCAGCTGCGCCAGCGTCTCGTGCGTCAACGGAGCGGCAGCTGCGTCCGACTCGGGCAGCCAGTGCTCCAGTGTCTGGCCCTGCACATGCTCCATGACCAGATAGGGCGTGTCTTGCAGGTCGCCCGCAGCGACAAACCGTGGCACGTGCGGACCGCTGAGCAACGGGAGCAACTGGTGTTCCACCTCGAAACTGAGGATCGTCTCGGCCCCGTCTTCGGCGGTCATTCGCGGGACCTTCATCACGATGGGGAAGCCGGGGTCCCGCGTATCGTCGGCGCAGCGCACGCTGTAGATGTGGGCCATGGCACCCGAGTGGATGCACGGCCCGATGACAAACCCGTCCAGCACCGATTCGGGCTTCAACAAACTCATCGGCCTGCTTCCAGACGTTGGGCAAAGTAGTCGGGCAAACCGGCCCGTCGCACCGATGCAGCAGCGGCCATGTGGTCGTAGGGTACGCGGTGGAAGGTCAGGCGCGCCTGCTTCAGGTCAAACAGGGCGTACATGGCGCTGGTCAGCCCGTCGCGCGGTTGCCCGACCGACCCGACGGTGGCGATCCAGTGCCGATGGGTTGGCAAGGGAATGGGCACGCCAGCGGTGGGCGTGAACGCCATCAGCTTGCCTCGACTGCCTTTGTAGTACAGCGTCTGGTGGTGCACGTGACCACCGAAGACGTAGCGCACCGCGGGGTCTGCAGCTGCAACGGCGAGGCTGGCGCTCGCACTGCGCTCGTCATCGACGTACTGCCAATCCCCAGGCGAGTTGGCGCTGGCGTGCACCAGAAAGCACGATTGGATGCGGGCCGTGAGCGGCAGCGCTGCCAGAAACTGGCGGTGCTCATGGCTCAGCTGCGCATGGGTCCATGTTGCCGTGGACTCACCCAGATGCTCGGTCTTTTGCGGCGGGCTGAGCGCCATCTCGTCGTGATTGCCCTTGAGCACCACGGCGCCAGCCTGCGCCATTTGCATGATGCGATCCATGACCGGTGCAGGGTCGCCGCCGTAGCCGACCAGGTCACCGAGCAGCGCGAACCGGCTGGCCCCGTGTTGTTCAGCGTGGTCCAGACAGGCGTGCAGGGCCTGCAGATTTGCATGGATGTCCGACAACAGCGCCAGTTTCACGAGGGTTCCCCTTGCTGTATGAACAGAATCCGGCGACCTTTCGAACCCGGTTCGCGCTAAGAAATTTTTGGCCCCGGGCCTTGCTGGTCGAGCAATCGGGCGCACCCGGGCGCTCCGTACACTCGACGAGACGATTCTGCGCTTCGCTGCTTGCACGCGCCGGTTCACGGGTCCGCCAACTGTTTAGTCAGGGGTTTCCCGTGCATTGAAACGATGGCTGGTCCGTTGAAACTTTGCTGTAAGGTAGCTGCGCCACATTCGCGGCCTGCAGACAAGGGGTGCTGTTGGTGGCCTGCCGGTGAACAAGGCGCCTGACACCACCGGGCCTGAACAAGTCACCCTTCGCTAGAACTCATCGCTCTAGGCCCCGGCACTTGAGCGAACGAAACGATCCGCAGACTGACTGCGGTACAGAACCGTCTGGTCACTGAGCCAGACAACATTTGGAGCAAGCAATATGGCGACAGCTGACACGACGAGCAATGCGCGGGAACGGTCCCGAGCGATGACCCGCGAAGAGAAAAAAGTGATCCTGGCTTCTTCCGCGGGCACGATCTTCGAGTGGTACGACTTCTACCTCTACGGTGCGCTGGCCGCCATCATCGGGGCCCAGTTCTTCACCGCCTTCCCCGAGAACACACGCAACGTGTTTGCGCTGCTGGCCTTTGCGGCCGGCTTCATCGTGCGCCCGTTTGGCGCCCTGGT
>JANOZF010000083.1:0-34860 GCA_031429255.1 Rubrivivax sp. | reverse complement strand
CAACTCGGGCGTGCGTTGTGTCAGGCCGGTGATGATGCCCAGGCCACCGGCGTTGGACACCGCGGCTGCCAGTTCAGCCAGGCCGACGAAGTGCATGCCGCCCTGGATGATGGGGTGCTGGATGCCGAAGAGTTCGGTGATACGGGTTTTCATGGGTCGGTCCTTTCGCTGCAGTTCAGTGATGTGTCCAGATTACCCGATCGGCCGATGATGGCCGCCTGGGTCACTTGCGGTGTTCGTCTTCATTTCAACCCGAGGTGCTGGTCCAGGGTGGCGCAGTGACCATGACCTGGCTGGGTCAGTGATAGGCCGACAGCGCCTCGTCGATGGCACGCTCCAGGTCAACCACCGTGGCGCAATGCATCAATGCCGTGCAGAACGGCCGGTAGCCGAGGATGGCGCTGTCGCCCGTGCCCCAGCGGCCGGGCGGCTCGGGGCACAGCCACACCACGCGCTTGGCGCGCTGGGCGAGCTCGGCAAACAGGTCCAGCCGCGGGGGCGTGCCATTGCTGCGGCCGTCGCCCAGCACCAGCAGCGTGGTGCGGCGGTCGATGGCGTCGAGGTGCCTTTCATGCAAGTCGGACCAGGCCCGGCCATAGTCGGTGGAACCCATGCCCACCTCTTTCAGGATCAGCGCCATGGCGTCGTCGAAGGGCAGCTGCTCCAGCGGCGCGCTGACCTCTTGCAGCCGATTGGAAAATGCAAAGCTGCGCAGCTCGCCCACCACGCCGTGCAGCGCGTACAGAAACAGCAGCAGGAAGCGCACCTGCGCGGCCACCGACCCAGAGACGTCGCACACGGCCACCATGCGCGGCCGGTCGCGGCGGCGGTGCTTGAACACCAGGTCGAAGGGCACGCCGTCGTGGCCGGCGTTGGCGCGCAGCGTGTGGCGCATGTCGAGCTGGCCGCGCAACTGCACTCTCTGGCGGCGTGCATGGCGGGCGGCCAGCTTGCGTGCCATGCGCGCCACCGCCGCTTTCATGCGCTGCATGTCCTGGGGCGCCATGCGGCCCAGCGGCCGGTGCACGGCCACCTCGGTCATGAAGGTTTCGGTGGCGGGGCGGCCATAGAGTTCGAAGGCATGGTCCACATGGGTACGCGCAGCGCGTTGCAGCGTGGCCCGTGTCGACTGCAGCGACTGTGCTTCGGCCTGCGCTGCGGCCGCGGTGTCACCGAGCTGCTGCAACAGGCGTTCCTCCAGCGCAGCGATGCCCAGCAGCTGCAACATGCGGCGCGTGAGATGGGCGGCCTGCGTGAACAGGCGGATGTCGTCGACGCGCGCCGCGGCAGCGGCGTGCGCCAGCGCCAGTTGCAGGCCGGCAGCCGCCTGCGCGTCGGCATGCGGGCCGAAGCCGGCGGCCAGCGCCTGCAGCGCAGCGATGGCATCTGCCGACTGCGCAGGGGTGTCGAGGTCCATGGGAGCTGACACCGCGGCCGTCACGTCAGCCGCCGGGGACGGCACGTCCACTGGCATGGCCGATGCCGCCGTGCGCGTTGCCGGGCCCGGCGAACCCGGCTCGGGCACGCCGAAGTAGCGATCGAACACGCGGTCGTGGATGCGCTGCTCGTCCTCGGACTTCGCCAGCGCCAGGCCGAGCGCCGCTTTCAGGTCGACCCGGTCGGCATAACCCACCAACGCCACGGCACGCGCAGCGTCGATGGTCTCCGCGGTGGAGGCTTCTGCGCCCGCTGCCCGCAGCGCACGCACGTAGCCGGCCAGCGTCGCTTCCATGCCTTCAGTTCAGACCGCGGCGCCCGGTCACACCGGTGCGGTCTGTGCCGATGCAACCGATGCAGCGGCTGAGGAAGGCAACGCGAGCGGCAATGACGGCGCAAGCTGCGCAGCGCGAGCCTCGCGTGTCAGCGCAGCCAACTGCGGCTGCACCTCGACAATGTCGCTCTCGCGCTTGAGCAGCACGTTCAGCGTGTCACGCACCAGCGCCTCGTCCAGCGCCGGGGCATGCAGCAGCACCAGCGCGCGCGCCCAGTCGACCGACTCGGCGATGGACGGCGGCTTGCGCACGTTCTGCTCGCGCAACGACTGCACGAAGGCCACCAGCTGCGCCAGCAGCGCCTGGGCAATGCCGGGCACGCGCGCACGCAGCACCTGCGTTTCCAGCGCCGCGTCGGGCAGGCCGATGTGCAGGTGCAGGCAACGGCGCTTCAGCGCATCACCCAGCTCGCGCGTGTTGTTCGAGGTCAGGATGACCAGCGGCGGCACCTGCGCGCGCACGGTGCCGATTTCCGGAATCGTCACCTGGTAGTCGGCCAGCACCTCCAGCAGCAGCGCCTCGAAGGCCTCTTCGGCCTTGTCCACCTCGTCGATCAGCAGCACGCTGCCACCGCTCTGTTCCATCGCCAGCAGCAGCGGCCGCGGCTGCAGGAAAGGGCGCGAAAAGAAGAGGTCCTGAAAGCTGCCGAGCTTGGCCAACGCGCCGTCCAGCGTGTCGGCGTCGTCCACCAGCAGGCCGATCTTTTCTTTCAGGATCTGCGTGTACAGCAGCTGCTTGCCGTACTTCCATTCGTACAGCGCCTTGCTGTCGTCCAGGCCTTCATAGCACTGCAGGCGCAAGAGTGCGAAGTTCAAGGCCCTTGCCGCGGACACGGCCAGCTCGGTCTTGCCCACTCCGGCCGGGCCTTCGATGAGCACCGGCTTGCGCAGGTGGTGCGCCAGGTACAGCGCGGTGGCGATCTGCCGCGTGGCGATGTAGCCCACGCTGCGCAGCAGCGCCAAGGTGTCGTCGATGCTGCCCAGGCCGGCGGGCGTGGGCTGGGCACTTGCAGTGTCGGGCACGGGCACGGGCATGGGCGCTCAGGCCAGCGCGGCGTAACGCTGCAGGTGGTGGTCGGCGTCGCCGAAGCGCTGTGCCGCCATCGTCAGCCGGCGGAAGGTGTGCGAGATCTTCAGCTCTTCGGTCATGCCCATGCCCCCGTGCAGTTGCACCGATTCCTGGCTGATGAGGCGCGCCGCATCGGCGATCTTGATCTTGGCCGCCGACACCGCGCGGCCGCGTTCGCGCGCATCACCACCCGCATCGACCTTGGCCGCCGCCAGGATGGCCATCGAGCGCGCCTGTTCCAGGCTGATCAGCATCTCCACCATGCGGTGCTGCAGCACCTGGAACGACGCGATGGGCGTGCCGAACTGCTTGCGCGTCTTCGTGTATTCCAGCGTCGCGTCCAGTGCGTAGCGCATGGCGCCCATGGCATCGGCGCACAGCAGCGCGGTGGCGAAGTCCACCGCCTCTTCGATGTGCGGCAGCGCGCTGCCGGCCGCGCCCAGCAGCGCATCGTCGCCCAGGCGCACGCCCGTGAGCTGCAGGTCGGCGCAGCGCAGGCCGTCCACGGTGCGGCTGGGGTTCAGCGCCAGACCGGCGGTTTTCGCGTCGACGATGAAGAGGCTGGCGCCTTCGGCGCTGCGCGCAGAGACGACGAAGCTGTGCGCCTGCTGCGCACCGATGACGACGCACTTGGCGCCTTCCAGCACCCAGTGTGCGCCGTCGCGGCGTGCGGTGGTGGTTTGCGGGTCCAGGCTGTAGCGGCGCCCGGGCTCCAGGTACGCCACAGCGATGCGACGGCTGCCGTCGGCCAGCCCTGGCAGGTGTGCCGTTCGTTGCCCAGCGCTGCCCGCGTGGGCCACCAGTCGGCCACCGAGTGCGATGTTGTCCAGCAGCGGCTCTGCCACCAGGGCATCGCCACAGGCTTCCATCGTCGCCATCAGGTCCATCGCGCCACCGCCAAAGCCGCCGTCGGCCTCGGGCAGCGCCAGCGCCAGCAGCCCCATCTCGGCAAAGGTGGCCCAGGCGGTGTCTGAAAAACCGCTGGCCGAGCGCACGATGGACTGTCGCTTTTCAAAGGCGTAGTCGCTGGCCAGCATCTTGGCCACCGAGTCGGCCAGCTGCTGTTGTTCGTCCGTCAGTTCAAAGTTCATGGTGGTGTGCCCTGCTGCGCGCGTTTACAGGCCCAGCGTCATCTTGGCGATGATGTTGCGCTGGATCTCGTTGGAGCCGGCGTAGATGCTGGCCTTGCGGTAGTTGAAGTAGCGGGGCGCCAGGCGCGACGTGACGTGGTCGATGTGACCGTGGTCCACCGCCACGAAGGGCTGCGCCATCGGGCCCACCGCCTGCATCATCAGCTCGGTGATCATCTGCTGCACCTCGGTGCCGCGTATCTTCAGCATCGACACGTCGGCGCCTGGCGGTTGGCCGCTGCGGCGCATCTTGTCGAGGAAGCGCATCGAGGTGAGCTCCAGCGCGTCAAGCTCGATCTCCACGCGCGTGAGCTTGTCGCGAAAGCGCGGGTCGTCGATCAGCGGCTGGCCGTGGTTCAGCTCGCGCGTGGCCAGCGCCTTCAGCGCCGCCAGTTCGCGCCGCGAGCCGCCCACGCTGCCCGAACCCATGCGTTCGTGCCCCAACAGGTACTTGGCCACCGTCCAGCCCTTGTTCTCTTCGAACACCAGGTTCTCCACTGGCACCGGCACGTCGTCGAAAAAGATCTCGTTCACCTCATGGCCGCCGTCCATCAGGATCAGGGGGCGCACCGTGATGCCGGGCGTCTGCATGTCCATCAGCAGGAAGCTGATGCCTTCCTGGCGCTTTTCAGCCGTGGCGTCGGTGCGCACGAGGCAGAAGATCCAGTCGCCGTATTGGCCCAGCGTGGTCCAGATCTTCTGGCCGGTGACGCGGTAGACGTCGCCGTCTCTGACGGCACGGGTTTTCAGCGCCGCCAGGTCGGAACCGGCCCCGGGCTCGGAGTAGCCCTGCACCCAGAAGTCTTCGCCGGTACGGATGCGCGGCAGGAAACGCTGCTTCTGCTGCGGCGTGCCGAATTTCAGCAGCACCGAGGCACACATGCTGGGCCCGAAGGGTGGCAGCAGCGGCGCGCCGGCCAGGCCGAACTGCTCGTCGTAGAGGTAGCGGCGCGTGATGTCCCAGCCCGTGCCGCCCCACTCCACCGGCCAATGCGGCACCGACCAGCCCTGGTCGGCCAGGATGCGGTGCCAGCGGCCGTGGTCTTCCTTGCTCATGCCGTGGTAGCCCACCACCTTGTCGCGGATGTCGGTGGGCAGATGGGCTTCGAGCCAGCCGCGCACCTCGTCGCGAAAGGCGATTTCTTCAGCCGAGTAGTTCAGGTCCATGCGGGGTCTCCGGTGCGGTAAATGGGGCGCTCAGACGGCCGTCTGGCCCGGCAGTTGCCGCGTGACGGGGTGCGAACTGGACAGGCCACCGTCCACCACGATGGCCTGCCCGTTGATGTAGCTGGACTGGTCAGACGCCAGGAACAGCGCCACGTTGGCCAGTTCTTCGGGCTGCGCCGCCCGGCGCAGTGGGTTCAGCCGGCCCAGCCTGGCCTCTGAACCCTTGTCGCGCGCGTAGTCGAACACGGGTTTGGTCATGCCGGTTTCGGTCAGGCCCGGGCAGATGGCATTGACGCGCACGTTGCTTTCGCACAGCTGCTGCGCCGACACCGTGACGAGGTTGATGACACCGGCCTTCGACGCCGAATAGGCCGGCCCGCCAGCGCCCGAACGAATGCCCGCCACCGACGCGGTGCAGATGATGGAACCACCGCGCCCGGCATCGACCATCACCTTGCCGGCGTGCTTGACCATCAGCCACGGGCCGATGAGGTTGACGCGCAGCACCTCGGCCCAGGCCTCGGGCGTGGCGTCGAAGATGCCGTCGCGACCGCCCGAGACGCCGGCGTTGGCAAACGCCACGTCCAGCTGGCCGTGCAGCTGTAGCGCGGTGGCCACCAGCGCCGCCACGTCGGCTTCCAGCCCGGCGTCCATCTGCACCGCCACCGCCTGCCCGCCGGCGGCTTGCACCTGGCGCGCCGTGTCGTGCACGGCTTCGGACTTGTCACCCAGCACCAGCCGGGCTCCAACGGCTGCAAAGCGCAGCGCCGCGGCGCGGCCGATGCCGGAACCGGCGCCGGTGATGACCGCCACCTTGCCGTGGAGTGGTTGATTCATGGTGTGGGCCTGTGAGGTTGTGGCGCGGCGTGGGGCGGTCGAATCGCCATCGGCCGAATCGCCATCGGTTGAATCGCCATCCATCAGTTGCGGAAGCTGGCGGCCATCGACGCGTCGTCACCATCGCTGCTGCCTTCGTGCATGCGCATCTCGTTGCGGCCCACCACCAGGTGGTGCACCTCGTCGGGCCCGTCGGCCAGGCGCAGCGTGCGCTGCTGCGCATACATGTGCGCCAGCGGCGTCTTCTGCGACACGCCCAAGGCGCCGTGCATCTGGATGGCCTGGTCGATGATCAGGCACACCCGCTCGGGCACCATGGCCTTGACCATGTGCACCCACAAACGCGCCTCGCGGTTGCCCAGCACGTCCATCGCCTTGGCGGCCTTCAGCACCATCAGGCGCATCGACTCGATCTCGATGCGCGCCCGCGAGATGATCTCGACGTTGCCGCCCAGCCAGGCCAGCTGCTTGCCAAAGGCCTTGCGCGACAGGCCACGCGCCACCATCAGGTCCAGCGCCTTTTCGGCCGCACCGATGGAACGCATGCAGTGGTGGATGCGGCCCGGCCCCAGCCGCAGCTGCGAGATCTCGAAGCCCCGACCCTCGCCCAGCAGCATGTTGGACTTGGGCACGCGCACGTTGTTGAAGCTGATGTGCATGTGGCCATGTGGCGCGTGATCTTCACCAAAGACATGCATCGCACCTTCGATGACCACGCCCGGCGTGTCCTTGGGCACCAGGATCATCGACTGCTGCTGGTGCGGCGCCGCGTTGGGGCTGGTGCGCACCATGGTGATCAGGATCTTGCAGCGCGGGCTGCCGGCGCCACTGATGTAGTGCTTTTCGCCGTTGATGACCCAGTCGTCCCCGTCCAGCACGGCGCTCGTGGCGATGTTCTTGGCGTCGCTTGAGGCGTGGTGCACCTCGGTCATCGCGTAGGCCGAGCGGATCTCGCCGTTCAGCAGCGGCTTCAGCCAGCGTTCTTTCTGCGCCGGCGTGCCCACGCGTTCCAGCACCTCCATGTTGCCGGTGTCGGGCGCGCTGCAGTTCATGCACTCCGACGCCAGCGCGTTCTTGCCCAGCTCGACGGCGATGAAGGCGTAGTCCAGGTTGGACAGGCCTTCGCCGGTCTCTGCATCGGGCAGGAAGAAGTTCCACAGGCCTTCCTTCTTGGCCTGGTCCTTGGCGGCATTCAGCAGTTCCAGCTGGCCGGGCGCGTACTGCCAGCGGTCGGCGCCCACACGGCCTTCACCCAGCGCGGCGAACTTCACGCTCATGGGCTCCACCGTTTCGGCGATGAATCGCTTGACGTGTTCATACAGCGGCATCGACTTTTCAGACATGCGCAAGTCGTTCAGCGCGTCGGTGGGGTTCATGCCGAAGGCCGTGGCGGCGGGTGGGTTCTTGCGCATGCGGGGGTCTCCGAAAAGGGCGGTGTGGCAGAAGGGTCAGTATGGGCGGGCAACACCCCGCGGCGCAATCCGGTTGGCGACACGGCTTGCAAGGGTATGCACCAAGTTCCGCAGCCATCGGGCGGCTCCAGACGGGCATCGATGGATCGCTGCAGGCGCATTCAAGCAGCGCAGCGAAGTTCAGCGCCGCGTCAGTTCAATGGCACCAGCGAGGCCAGCAACTCGGCGAAGGCCAGCGGCTGGTCGAGCATCACGTGGTGGTCGGCATCGGGCACTTCCAGCCGCCGGGTGCCGGGTGGCGCCAGGGTCAGCGCGTGGTCCATCGCCGCAGGCGTCATCAAGCGCGAGCGACCGCCGCGCACGACGACCACCGGGCACTGCGCCGCGCGCAGGTCGCGCAGCGGGTGGCCAAAATCGAAGTGCCTGAACAGGAAGGGGTCGAAACACCACACCCAGGCCGGCAGGCCATCGGGCCCTGTGGTCCGCTTCAGGCCACGGCGGGCCAGCAGATCGGCCACATACGGATGCTCGCAGCCCTGCGGCGGCATCAGGCGAAACCGCAGCAGCGCCTCGGCCAAGCTGCCGTAGACGCGGGACGAGCGCTGGCCCTTGCGCATGCTGCTGCGCCGGGCATCGGCTTGCGGCGGGCGCAGCGGCGTGTCCACCACCACCGCCTGCGCCAGCCGCTGGCCATGCCGGGCGGCCAGGCTGATGAGCGGGAAGCCGCCAAAGGAGTGGCCCACCACGGTGGGCGCCCGGTCGGCCGCAAACAGGCCCGTCGCCTCGGCCACCGCCAGCGCCTCATCGGCCCATTGCGCCACGCTGTACTGCGTGCGCCAGCCCGAGCCCCCCATGCCCGAAAAGCTGATCGCCACCACGCGCCGGCCGTGGCGCAGCCGTGGCGCCACGTGGCTGTACCAGTCGGCGTGCGCCGTGTTGCCGTGCAACAGCAGCAGGCCGGGGTCGCCGATACGGCCCCAGACCAGCGTTTCAATGGGTGCGCCTTGCACCACCACATGCGTGCGCTCGGGCGTGTCGGCCAGTGCCTCGGTGAACCAGTCGGGTGCCGGCGGCGGCTGGCCGCCAAAGGCGGCCAGTGGTGGTGGAAAGTGCGGCGGGTGGGCGCGGTGCGGCATCAGCTCGGCACCGTCGGCGGCGGCGCGTGAAGGGCGGCCATCAGGTGCGGCAACCAGGCATGCGTATCAGGCGTGGGCATCGGGCATGGGCATCAGGCGTGGGCATCGGGCGAGGCATCAGGCACGAGCCGCCATCGCGCGAGCGATTTCGTTGCTGCCCTGCGCGGCGCCGCTGGCCGGCACCTGCTCACCTTGGCGGTCGCTGACCTGGGCCCAGGCGGCAGCCAGCTGCTCGGGGGTGTCGGCGCGGATGCCCAGGTACAGGCCCTGCGTGAGCGTGATGTGCGCGGCTTCGAAGGTGCCTGCACCGGCGCACGCAATGGCCCGCGTGGGCGCGTCGTCGCTGGCCAGCCACAACATCGCCGGCACCACCGCTTCGGGCTGCATCGCGGCCAGCACGGCAGGCGGCAGCAGGCCTTCCGTCATGCGCGTGGCCGCCGTGGGGGCCAGGCAGTTGACGCGGATGTCGTGCCTGGCGCCTTCGATGGCCAGGGTCTGCATCAGCCCCACCAGCGCCATCTTCGCGGCGCCGTAGTTGGCCTGGCCGAAGTTGCCGTACAGCCCCGACGACGAGGTGGTCATCACGATGCGGCCGCGCTTTTGCGCCGTCATGTGCGGCCACACGGCCTGTGTGCAGTGGAAGGCGCCCATCAGGTGCACGTCCAGCACGCTGCGAAAGTCGTCCAGCGTCATCTTGGCAAAACTCTTGTCGCGCAGGATGCCGGCGTTGTTGACCAGGATGTCGACACGACCCCAGGCGTCCATGGCCTGCGCCACCATCGCGGCCACTGCCACGGGGTCGGTCACCGAAGCGCCGTTGGCCAGCGCCTGGCCACCAGCGGCGTTGATCTCGTCGACCACCGCCTGCGCCGCCGGCGCCGCCGCGCCGCTGACGGCGGTGGTGCCGCCCAGGTCATTGACGACCACGCGTGCGCCGCGCGCTGCCAGCGCCATCGCATGGGCGCGGCCCAGGCCGCCGCCGGCGCCGGTGACGATGGCCACGCGGCCGGTGAAGTCGAGTTTCATGGGGCTGTGCCGGTGGCCGGTGGTCAGGCTGCAGGAGCTGGGGTTCGGGTCCGCCCAGCAGGATCAGATCTACCGTTTATACCGTAGCCCCTGCGGCTGCCACTGCGCCGGCCTGCCAGCCTTTCAGCCCACCGCGCGCGTCAGGCGGCGCACCCTCTTGGCGGCCACCCAGGGCGCTGTCAAGGCGTTGAAGTGCTTGAAGTGTGGCGACGCCAGGTGCGCCGCGATGGCCGCTTCGTCGTCGTACAACTCGTAGAGGAAGAAGAGCCCGGGATCCTGCGCGTCACGGCAGACATCGAACTGCTGGCATCCGGGCTCCACCACCACCGAGGTGCGTGCGTTGTCGGCCATGGCCGCCGCAAAGGCGGGCACATGCTCGGCATGCACCTGGAAATCAACCACCAGAACTTCCATCGTTCAACCCCCGTTCATCATCACCACGACGCAATCATGCGCGGCAGCCACAACGACAGTTGCGGCATGTAGGTCACCAGCATCACCACGGCAAAGGTGGCGGCCATCAGCGGCCACAGGTGGCGCGTGATCTCGCCGATGCCCACCTTGGCCAGCTTGGCGGCCACGAACAGCGTCCCCCCTACAGGCGGGGTATACAGCGCGATGGCCAGATTGGCCGTCATCATCACGCCCACGTGCACCATGTCCAGGTTGAAGTGCTTGGCCAGCGGCAGGAACAGCGGCGCGCTCAGCAGCATCGCCGGCAGCGGCTCGATGAAGATGCCCAGCAACAACAGGCAGACGTTGAACATCAGCAGGAACATCCAGGGCTCGGTGGCCACCAGCTGGATCCATTCGGCCATCTGCTGCGCCACCTGCTCCACCGTGATCAGCCAGGCCATCGCGCCAGTGGCGCCAATCACCAACATCACCGTGGCGCTGGTGACGAAGGCATTCAGCAGCAATTGCGGGATGCGACGCCAGCTCAGGTCGCGGTAATAGAACAACGACACCACCAGGCCGTAGACCACGGCGATGGCCGCCGATTCGCTGGGTGTGAACACACCGCTCCAGATGCCGCCGATGATGATCACCGGCATGAGCAGCGCCGGGCCGGCGTCGCGCGTGGCGGCCCAGATCTGCGCCGGCGTGCTGCGTGTCTCGCCGTTGTCGCAGCCGGTGCGCCTGCCGTGCCACATGCAGACGACGATCAACGCCAACGCCGACAAGAGCGCAGGTATCAAGCCGGCCATCGACAGCGTGCGCATCGACACGCCCGAGATGAAGGCGTAGATCAGAAAGGGTATCGACAGTGGCATCAGCAGCGCCAGCGTACCGGCGACGGCCAGCAGCGCGGCCGCGAAGCCGCGCGAATAGCCGCGCGCCACCATGGCCGGAATGACCAGCGAACCGATGGCCGCGGTGTCGGCAATGGCGCTGCCCGAGACGCCACCAAACAGCGTGCAGCTGATCACCGTCACCACGCCCAGTCCGCCAGGCAGCCAGCCGAAAAGCACCCGTGCGAAATCGACGATGCGCTTGCCCACGCCGCCTTGCGCCAGCAGTTCACCGGCAAAGATGAACATCGGCACTGCCAGCAGGATGAAGGGCTCGACACCGCCGATGAAGCTGAGAAGGATGGTTTGCAGCGGATGGCCCAGGCCCTGCGCCCAGATGATGCCCACGGTGGTGGCCAGAATGGCAAACAGCAGCGGCACGCCGGCCAGTGCAATGACGAAGAAGACACCGAACAGGGTCAAGGCCAGCATGGTGTCAGTCTCCCGACGGGTAACGGCGCTCGCGGGGCACGCCGGCCAGCACCTGCCACAGGTCGAAGGCGACGAACACCGCCATCGCCGTGCAACCCACGGCCATGCCCATGTACTGGATGGCCATCGGCCATTCCAGCACGGTGAGCTGGTTGCCCCAGTTGCTGCTGACCAGCGACCAGCCGTACCACACCAGCAGCCCCAGCACGCCCAGAGACAGCGCCTGCACCGCAGCGTCGGCCCAGCGCCGGCCGCGCTCGCCCAGCTTGTCGATGAATTCGGTGATGGTCATGTGCGCACCGCGCTGCGCGGCACAGGCGCCCCCCAGGAAGGTCACCCACACCATCATCAGTTCACCCAGTTCGGTGACCCAGGCCAGATCCTTGCTGATGACGTGCAGACAGACGTTGAAGAACACCAGCGCGATCATCACCGCGCCGATGACGATGACGGCCCAATCCACCGCCCGCCCCAGCACACGCAGGGGCAGCGGTGCCGGCGCCACAGGGCTCAGCAGGTGGTTCATGGGATGCTGCCGTGCAGTCCGCGCGCCGTCATCATCACTTGGCCGTCTTGCGCACGGCCTCGGCGTCTTTCAGGAACGCGTCGACATCGGCGCCATACTTCTCGCGCGCCTTCACGTACACCGGCTGCACGGCGCTGCGGAAGGCCGCCAGGTTGGGCTTGGCATTGATCTTGGCGCCCTTTGCGGCCATCTCCTTGAGCTGGTTGTCATCGTTGCCGGCGATCATTGTGCGGCTGAACTTCGCCGCGATCTGGGCTGCTTCGAGCACGGCCTTCTGGTCGGCCGGACTGAACTTCTGCCACGTCTTCTCGGCAATGGCCAGCGGGATGGGGCTGTAGACGTGGTTGGTCAGCGTGACGTTGGGGGCCACCTCGTAGAACTTGTTGGAGTAGATGGTGTCGACCGGGTTTTCCTGGCCGCTGACGGCACCCTGCTGGATGGCCAGGTAAACCTCGGGCAGCGGCATGATCTGGATGTTGAAACCCATCGCTTCCAGCGTCCAGCGCATCATCTCGTTGGGGAAGGTACGCAGCTTCTTGCCCTTGGCGTCGTCGGGCGAGTTCAGCGGGTCCTTGGTGGTCATGCTGCGAAAGCCGGCCTCCCAGGTGGCCAGGAAACGGAAGCCCTTGGCCGGGGCCTTGGCGAACTGGTCCTTCAACCACGGGCTCTCGTCATACAGCTTCCAGCCCTGCGCGTAGCTCTCCACCAGGTAGGGCAATGCCGTGAGGTTCAGCGTGGGCACATGCGGCGCATAGCTGCCCGTGCCCGACACCGTGAAGTCGATGCCGCCCAGCGCCAGCTGCTCGATGTTCTTCGGGTCGTTGCCCAACTGGCTGCAGCAGAACACCTGCACCTTGTAGCGGCCCTGCGTCAGCTCTTCGACCTTCTTGGCGAACAGCGAAGCCGCGGCCTGGCGGGCACCGGCCTGCTGATCGGTGTGGCTGAACTTGAGCACCGTCTGCGCGCCGGCAGGCAGCGCCAGGGCAAGGCATGAAAGGGCAGCAGCAGCGATGTGCGTGGTCTTGAACATGGTCGTCTCCAGGGTCTCTTTCGTTGAGGGTCAGTGGCGCTCGGGGTCAAAGCCGCTCAGCACGACGCGGCAGCCGGTGTCGTGTGATCGGTACACGGCTTCCTGCACCACCAAGTTCTGCAGGTAGTCAGCGGCGCTGTTTTCCAGCGCGCTGCCCTGCTGCAGGTGCAGCAGCACATGGGACTGCAACGCCGGGCAGGCGCCGCCAAAGGCCGCGGCGCTGCCAGCGTCGTAGTGATGTTCGGCTTCGGCGCAGCCGTGCGGCTTGAACCACAGGCGCGCTTCACCGTCCAGACGCAGCACACCGGCCTCGCCCTCGAGCCACATCTCGCCCATCGTGCGGCGCGTGTTGGTGGCGGCGTGATCGTTCAGGCGGTTGCCGTCGAAAAGGCCGCTGCGTTCGTCGTCGAACTCGAAGACGATGAGACCGGCGTCTTCACCCGCGATCGCCGGGTTGAGCTTGCGCAGGCGCGCGCTGACGGCGCGCACCTCACCCATCAGGTAGCGGAAAGTGTCAATGAAGTGCACCGCCGTCTCTCGCACCAGCAGGCGCGGCATCTGCTGGAAATAGGGCTGACGGTCCAGATAGGCCTGCGGCCCTTGCCCGTCACCGGGGCGCAACCTGAAGCTGATGCCGTGCAACCGGCCGAAGAAGCCGGCGTCGATGAGGCGCCGGCACTCGCGGAACCAGGGCGTGAAGCGGAAGTTCTCATGCACCACCAGCGGCACCTGCTGGCGCGCCGCCAGCGCGGTCATCGCGCGCGCCTGCGCCAGGTCCTGTCCAAACGGCTTCTGGCAGATGGTCGGCAGGCCGCGCTGCAACGCGGCAGTCACCACCTGCAGCTGCGCTGCAGGCGGCAGCACCACGTCCACCAGCGTCGGCTGCAAGGCGTCGAGCATCTGCGCCGCATCATCGAAGGTCTGCCCGATGCCGAAGCGGTCGGCCAGGGACTTGCGCCGCGGGCCGTCCAGGTCACACAGTGCCACCACCGGCGCGCCGCATTCGCGCCAGCCCTCGAGATGGAAGGCGGCGAAGTACCCGGCACCCACGACGGCGATGCGCTGCGGGCTCATGGGCTGGGGCTCACAGGCCTTGCACCACCGCGCGCACGACGTCGGCGGTGCGGCTGGTGCCGCCGAAGTCGTAGGGGCGCACGGCACCGCTGGCGAAGGCCGCCTCCAGCGCCCGCTCAACGGCGCGCGCGCCATCGGCCAGCGCGGGGTCGGCGTGGCGCACGGCCAGCCAGTCCAGCATCATCGCCGCCGACAAGAGCATGGCGCTGGGATTGGCGATGCCCTGCCCCGCGATGTCCGGTGCAGTGCCGTGAGCCGGCTGGAAGACAGCGTGGTGGGCGCCGATGTCAGCCGAGGGCGCCATGCCCATGCCGCCCACCAGCGCTGCGATCAGGTCCGACAGGATGTCGCCGAACATGTTTTCGGTGACCAGCACGTCACTCTGCCAGGGCTTCATCACCAGGTTCAGTGCCATCGCGTCGACATAGGCATGCTCGGTGCTGATGTCGGGGTAGCGCAGCGCACGGTCGGTGAAGACCTGGCGCCAGAAGGCCATCGACTGAAAGACGTTGGCCTTGTCGACATTGGTGACGTGGCCGCGCTTGCCCTGGGCCTTGCGCTGGCGTGCCAGCTCGAAGGCAAAGTCGCACACGCGCGCGGTGCCGGCCTGGGTGATCTTCATGGTGTCGTAGACGCAAGCCTCAGCACCCTGCCCTTCCAGGCGGCCGCGGCCGCGGGCGTAGAACAGGCCCTCGGTGCTCTCGCGCACCAGCACGAGGTCGATCTGCGCAGCCCGCGGGTCCGACAAGGGCACCGGCAGGCCGGGCCAGGTGCGGATGGGGCGCACGCCGGCATACAGGTCCAGTGCAAAGCGGATATCCAGCTGCGGAATGATCTCGGTGCCGTCGGCGCCACGAACATGGGGCAGGCCCATGGCGCCGAAGAGGATGGCGTCGGCGCCGCGGCAGGCCGCCAGCGTGGCGGCCGGCAGGCTCTCGCCGCTGTCCAGGTAGTGCTGGGCACCGGCGGCATGCGCCGTGCAGACGAAGCGCCGCGACAGGCGCGGCTCCAGGGCGCGCAGCAGTTGCAGCGCACCGGCCATCACCTCGACGCCGATGCCGTCGCCGGGCAACACGGCAATGTCGTAGCTCTTCATGGGCGTTTCACAGGTGGGCGAGGCGGAAGCGTTCGAAGATGCCGAGCAGTTCAGCGCCGGCGCGTTCGCGGTGCCGGCGGTTGACCAGCGCCGCGCCGTCCACATCACCGGCCAGCAGCCGCTCGACCAGTTGCATGTGTTCGCGTGTGCTGTTCACCGGCTTTGGACGCAGCCGCAGCGTGAACATGCGCGCGCGGTGTGCGCGGTCCCAGTGGTTCATCACCGTGGCCTGCAGATGGTGATTGCCTGCCAGCTCCAGCAACTGGGCGTGGAACAGCTCGTCGGCCGCCGCCCAGGCGTCCAGGTCTTCGACGGCCAGTGCGCGGTCCATCGCATGTGTGGCGTCCACCAGGGGCTTGAGCTCGGCCTGACTCGGTCGGCGCCGCGCCAACCGTTCGCAGGCCATGCATTCCAGTGCGGTCAGCACCTCGTAGATTTCTCGCATGTCGGCGGGCGACACCGGCAGCACACGCATGCCGTGGCGCGGCACCACCTCCACCAGACCTTCCGACTGCAGCCGCACCAGTGCTTCGCGCACCGGCGTACGGCTCATGCCCAGGGCCAGCGCCACTTCCTGTTCAAGCGCACGGTGGCCGGGTGGCCACACGTTGTCCAGGATGCGGCGCCGGATTTTCTCGTGCGCCGCGTCAACCAGCGAAGCCGAAGCCTGACCTTGTGCCGTCATGTGAAGTTCCAGTGCGCAGGGGCAACGCCGCTCACCGGCAGCTGCAGGGTGGCCAATCGGTCGCCCAGCAGGCACCCGAGCACAGCCGTCTTGAGGTTCGGGCCGGCGAAGGCGATGCTCGAGATGTTGCGCAGGAACTGGCTGCGCAGACCATCCAGATGCGGGCGATCCATCGTGCCGGCGTCGAATGCAGCCTCCACCTCTTGCAGGTGACCGTCGTCGGCATCTTGCAGCCACAAGGTCTGACTGCCGTCGGCAGACACCCGGATGAGGCGGTTGCTGACGATGCTCACCACCCAGACACCACCTTCATCGTCGAAAGCCAGGCCGTCGGGAAAGGTGCCGGCGCCGAAGGTGACGACCACCTGTTTGTCGCCCAGACTGCCATCGGCATGCAGTGGGAAACGCGACAAGCGGCGTGCAAAGGTCTCGTTCACATACAGCCAGGCGCCGCTGGGGTGCACGGCAACCTCGTTCGTGTAGCCCAGCCCGTCGGCGACGATGGTGGCGTGATCGACGCCCCGTGAGTCGATGAGCACGATGAATCCGTCGCCACCGTCGCGGCGGTAACCCCGGGCGCGCGGCGTGCGGCGGGTGCTCACGGTCACCCACGTGCGGCCTTGCGCATCGCACAGCACGAAGTTGGTGGGCGGCAGCGCCTGCCGTTGCACCGCGGGCAACCAGGGCTCCACCGCGCCACTGCGGTGCAGGCGGTAGACACCGCCGTCTTCAGACCCCAGGTGCGCCAACAGGAAGCTCCCGTCGTGCAGCAGCGCGATGCCGTTCGGACGCAATGCGCCGCCAGCAGGCCGCGACGCCGCCGGTGGCTGCAGGCCCAGGTAGAGCGACTGTGAGCCGTCGGCACGCAGGTGGGCCACGCCACCGCGCCAGTCGGCGGTGTACAGATCGCCGGCCGCGGTCGCCAACACGCACTCGGGACGCAACAGCCCACTGCCCCGCCAACCCAGCCGGGACAGATCAGCAACCGGCGGGACACACGTCGCATTCATTAATGCATACGTTAATGCACGCAATGAGACATGCCGACGCGTACTTTCCCGAGGTTGGATGTCCCGCATTCGCCGACGGGCACCCGGGATGCAGGCTGATGCGGCGCCGTGCCCCGCTCGGCGCACAGGGCGGGGCGGCTTGGGTCGGACCTCTGGCGCGTACCTCCTTTGCGTACCTCTGGTGCCGACCTCTGGTGCGTACCTCTGGTGCGGACCTTCGCGTGTCCGACGGCTGATCCGTCGTCTACCCGTTTGGCGTCGGCTTCAGCCGCGCACCCAGGCCGCCAGCAAAGCCAGCAGCAAGAGCAGCGCACCCAGTGCCGCCGACCAAGCCCAGCTCGGCATGGGGGCGCCATTGCGGGCCGGGGGGGGCGGCACATCGGCCAGGGACATCGGCGCGGTCATGGCGCTGCGGCCCACTGACACGGCGGCCCGCGCGGCCGCCAGCGCCGAGGCCGAGTGGGCCCGAAAGCTCGAAACAGGCTCGTCCAGCAGCTGACGCAGGGCCGCCACGCTCTGCACGCGGTCTTGCGGCCGCACTGCCAGGCCCGCATCGATGGCCGCCAGGAACGACGGGCTGTAGCGGCCGTGGCCGACTTTGCGCGCGCTGACCATGTCGTCGCGCGCCATGCGCGCCAGCGACGGCGGGGGCGGTCGACCGCAAATCGCGGCATACAGCACCGCGCACAACGCGTAGACGTCGGTCCAGGCACCTTGGCGCACCGTGATCGCGCCGTCGAGAAGCTCGACAGGGCCGAAACCGCCCGGCAGCGCCGCTGCCGCGCTGGCACTGGGTGGCGCCAGCGCGCGGCCCGCGGCGCCAAAGCCCAGCAACAGCGGGCGCGGCTTTTGCCCCAGGTAGGAATCGGCCCGGTTGTCGAATTGCAGCCAGATGCTCTGCAACGACAGGTCACCGTGGTGCGCGCCTTGTCGGTGCAAGGCCTCGAGCGCCTGCATCAACGGCGCCAGCAATTCACGCAGCCAGATCTCGCTGGGCGGCGTGCCCAACCCGGCCAGCCACTGCTGCAGCGTGCTGCCCTGTGCCCGGGGCAGCACCTGGTAGGCGGTGCCCGCCTGCTCCCAGAACTGCAGCACTTTCACCAGCGCCGGGTGGTCGACGTTCATCAGCACTCGCGCTTCGTTGAGAAATGCCTGCAACCCGCGACCGTACAGCGCGGCAACCTCGGGCGCGCGCGGCTGCACCTGGCCGTCGGGCAGGCGCAGCGCCAGCATCTGGGGCAGGTATTCCTTGATCACGACGGGTTGCCCCGAAAGGCTGTCGAGCGCGCCGTAGACGGTGGTCGAGCCACCGGCAGCCAGCACCTGACGCACTTCCAGCGCGCGCAAACGCTGGCCTGGCCGCAAGGCAGGCCCGTACCCGGCGTCGGGCGTGGGCAGCGGCACGCCGGGCTTGCCGCCTTCGGTGAACAGGTCAGTCATGAAACGCCGCATAGCAACAGGCTGCGTCAGGATACCGAGCCACGGGCCTGAGTGCCACCGCAGCCGGAGAGCACCGATTTTCGGGCATGAAGACCGGCTCTCGTGGCCACTGGTTCACGGGGCCTTGAAATCGCCCGCCCACGCGATGGAAATGAGCTCGGGCTTGATGAAGGTGCGCCAGGCCGCGTTCACCTCTTCCAGCGTCAGGCTGCCGATGGCGTCGTCGACCTTCTGCGAAACATCGAAGTGGCGGTTCAGTTGCAGGTTGTTCGCCAGCTGGGCCGCCACGGTGGCGTCCTGCGCGCGGCTCAGGCGGCGGGCGTTCAACAGCCCCTGGCGGGCGGCCTGCAGCTCTTCGGTCGTGAACCCGTCTCTCACCGAGCGAACCAGCTCGTCGCGCCACGCGGCTTCAACCTTGGGCTGGTTCTGCGGCGCGAAGATGGCGCTGGCGCTCCACGTCGAGTTCAGCTCATGCGAGCTCCAGTCGACCAACGAACGCACGTCATAGCTCAGCCCCTCCTTTTCGCGGATGCGGCGCCACAGACGCGAATCACCACCACCGCCAAAGATGTAGTTGGCCAATGAAAAGGCGGCGTAAGCCGGGTGCTGGTCGTTCAGCGGCAGCGGCAGCTGCGCCAGCAGCGTGGCGTTCTGCTTGTCCGGCGTCGCCAGCACCAGCCGCACGGGCGGCGGCACCACCAGAGGCTGCGACAGGCGCCGGTAAACGGGCGCATCGGCGGCGGCTGGCTGCCAGTCACCAAAGGCCTGACGCAGCGCGTTGCTGACCGCAGCGGCATCGAAGTCGCCCACGGCGGCGAACTCGCCGACGCGGCCGCTGATGAAGCGGGCATGCACGCGGCGCAGGTCGGCCACCTGCAAGGCTTTCAAGTCGGCTTCCATCTCATCGAAGCTTTCAGCGTGGCGCGGGTCGCCCCTGGGGTACGGGTTGCCGTGCCGGGCCAGCGCTTGCGACACCAGCGCCTCGGGTTCCTTGCGCTGCTGCTCGATGCCGGCCAGCATCTGCGCGCGCATCTCTTGCAGCGCCTCTGCGTCGAAGGTGGGCTGGCGCATCACGCGGCCCAGCAATTCAATCACGCTGGGCAGGTTGTCGCCGGTGGTGCTGATGGTGACGGCCAGCGTCTGGTCATCGGCATGGAAACCAACCTCGGCGCGCAAGCGGTCGAAGCCGTCGCTGATCTGCTGTCGGCTCAGGCCCACGGCGCCCTTGTCCAGCAGCGAGCCCAGCATCGAGATGGCCGCACCCTGCCCCTGCAGAGACACCTCGTCGCCAAAGCGCAGCGTCAGCCGCGCCTGCGCTGCGCGGCCGCGCGTGCCCTTGGGCAGCAGGCCCACCTGCAGGCCCGCGGGTTCGGCGGCTTGCGCGCCGGCCCGCTGCAGGCCCTGCAGTCGCAGGCGCTGCGTGCGCAGGTCCAGGTTGGCCGGTGTGGCCTCGAAGGCCTCGACCACGGCCGCCATGCTGTCACCCTTGAAGCCTTGCAGCTGCGCGGCCACATCCACACGTCCAGGCGCGGGCGCCCGGGTGGCTTGCAGCACCGGGCGGTACAGCGCCACCGTGCGGTTGTCTGGCAACAGGAACTGCTGCGCCACCCGCTGCACATCGGCCACGCTGGCCTGGCGCATGCGGTTGCGCTCCAGAAAGTACAGGCGCCAGTCGCCCTTGGCGATGGCACTGGACAGCTCGACGCCGACGCGTTCGGGGTCGGTGAAGCCCTGCTCCCAGCTGTTCAGCCATTGCGTGCGCGCACGGGCCACTTCTTCGGCCGTGAACGGTTCCGCGGCCAGCGCGTCCAGCGCGGCGGCCATGGCTGCGCTGGTCTGGTCGACGTCCTGGCCCGGCGCCAGTGAGGCCCCCACCAGCAGCGCCCCCGGCTCCGCCAGCGCCAGCGTGGTGCCAAACACACTGGCGGCGAGGCCCTTTTCCACCAGCCACTTGTGCAACCGCCCGGATGGCGCGTCGCCCAGCACCTGGGCGAGCAGCGCCGCGGGCGCAGCGTCCGGGTGCGCGGCAGGGGGCAGGTGGTAACCCATGTAGATGATGGGCGTGCCGCCCACGCGACGCACCGTGACACGGCGTTCGCCGTCCTGCGCCGACTCCAGCGTGTAGGTGGGTTGCAGCACCCGCGCCGGGCGCGGAATGACACCAAAACTCTGCGTCACCCACTGCAGCACCTGTTCAGGCTTGAAGCGTCCGCTGACGATGAGCGTGGCGTTGTCAGGCTGGTAGTGCTGGCGGTAGAAGGCCTGCAGGCGCGCGATGTCGACGTTTTCGACGTCGCTGCGCGCACCGATGGGCGACTTGCCGTAGTTGTGCCAGTCGAACATGGCCGCCATCACGCGGCCGAACAGCACGCCACCGGGGTTGTTCTCGCCTGATTCCATCTCGTTGCGCACCACCGTCATCTCGCTGTCGAGGTCGGTTTTCGCGATCAGGCTGTTCACCATCACGTCGGCCTGCCAGCCCAGGTACCAGCGCAGGTTGTCGTCGTTGGCGGCGAAGCTGGCGAAGTAGTTGGTGCGGTCCCACGAGGTGGTGCCATTGGCACGCAGGCCGCGTCTGGTGAACTCGGCAAAGGCATTGCGCGTGGTCGGCGTGCCTTTGAAGATCAGATGCTCCAGCAGATGCGCCATGCCGGTTTCGCCGTAGTTCTCGTGCCGGCTGCCCACGCGGTAGGTGACGTTGACGGTGGTGGTGGGCTTGCTGTCGTCGGGCACCAGCAGCACCTGCAGTCCATTGGGCAGGCGGTATTCGTCGATGCCTTCCACCGTGGCCACGCGCACCGGCACGGCTGGGGCTGCACCCTGCGCTGCCACCCTCCCAGCTCCGGGCAGACTTACCAGCAAGACCACCATCCAGGCAACCGCACAACGACGCATCATCACTCCAGGTCCGACATCAGAAAGATAGGGGCCGGCGCAGTGTAGGCGTGCACCCTGGCGCTGTTTCCCAGTGTTCCGCAGGACGGGGGCCAAGTTTGCTGTAGGACGCCAGGTGCCGCAGCGTGTCAGCCCGCCTGCTCAAGCGGCGCTTGACGGCTGTGGCTCCAGACCTGCGTGCGCGGCCCCCTCGTCCTGGGCCGCCGCCCATGCCGTCGTCACGGCCCGGTGTTCCGGGATGTTGCCAAGGAAGCCGCGTCGCAGCGCGGGGTTATCGATGCGCGAGGCCGTGGACTGCAGCTGACCGTGCGCTCGCTTCGACCAGTCCGTGGCACGCGGATCACCCACGCTGGCCAGCACCAGGTGGTAGACCACGTCCACCCGTACGGCATTCTTGGCCCCATGCCGCCCGCCTGTAGCGGCTTCGTGGTCGATCACGCGGTGCACATGCTCCAGGGCGGCGATGAACTTGCCCTGCGCCAGGGCAACACGGGCCAGGCCCCCCGTGGTCTCGTGCTGGTGTGGCATCTTGAGCTGGGTCGCCAGCGCCTGGGCCGTGGCACAGGTTTCATGAGCAGCGGCCCACTGTCCACGCGCGAGGTGGCTGTCACCCACGCGGGTCGAGGCGAAGAACGTCGGCGGGCTCGGGGTGCGCCATCATGTCCATCACCAGCACAGGGTTGCGCAGTACCAGGCGGTTGAGTTCGCCCAGCTGCTCCAGCGCCACGACGCGGTTGTCGTACATCGATTGCAGCGACGCACCCCCATCCCGTTCACGCCCACCAGACCGGGCGCGGCGATGCCGACCATCAGTACCAGCACGGTGGCAAAGGCCACGCCCAGGCGCGGTCCGAGCTTGAGTTTGTCCAGCATGTCGAGGGCCCCCAGCTTCGGTGTTGATGGCCCGACGGCCCACAGCCAGCAGCATGACCCTGTCGTCTCCGACCGCAGACCAGTTGGCTATCGGCGACCGTTGCAGGCACTTGAGCCCTTGGTGCGCCCAGCGAGCAAACTCACCTATCCTTCGCCGCGATGTAAGAAACCAGGGCTTGTGCACGACGGTCGGTCGACCCGTCGATCGACGCTCACCCCCAACCCAGGAGCCCCCCGCCATGACCCACCCCAGCCGCCGCGCCTTCACCATGCTGCCCCTGGCGGCAGCCGCCACCAGCCTGGCCATGCCCGGGTTCGTGCGCGCGCAGGGCAGCGAACTCAAGCTCGGCGTGGGCATGTTCCAGCCCGACAAGGAGAAGAACGACGCCACCTACCGACCGCTGGCGCAGCACCTGTCGCAGCGCCTGGGCCGGCCGGTGTCGCTGCGCACCGTGGACACCTGGGAAGGCCTGGCCAAGTCGCTGGCCAATGGTGAAACCGATCTGGCCTTGATGGGTCCCTGGGGCTACGTGTTGGCCAACCACCATGCGGGTGCGCAGGTGGTCTCGACCATCCTCTACAACGGCAAACCCGAGTACTTCGCCATCATCGTCACGCACCCGGATTCGGGCTTGAACAGCGTGCGTGACCTGATCGCCGATGGCCGCAAGCGCAGCTTTGCCTTCGGCGACAAGGGCTCGACCTCGGGCTACCTGATCCCGTTGCACTTCTTCCAACAGCAAGGCGTGGACCCTGAAAAGCTGTTTGCCCGCGTGGTCTACACCAAGCACCAGGCCATTCAAACGCAGGTGACAGCCGGGCAGCTGGACGCCGGGGCCGACTTCAACCGCAATCGCAACACGATGATCGAGCAAGGCCTGATCAAGGCCGAGCGCAGCAAGATCATCTGGGAATCGGCCCCGCTGCCGAACGATGCCTTTGCCGTCAGCGCCAAACTGTTTGCCGACAAGGCGCTGGTGTCGCGGCTGCGAACGGCGCTGGCCGAGATCGGCCCCCTGCTGGCCACCCAACCCGGCCTGCTGCCGGCCAACTACACCGGTTTTGTCTCGCAGGACAACGCGTTTTACAAGCCTATTCGCGACGCCGGCCTAGCCACGGGGAAGCTCGAGTCCCGGTGACCGCCGCCGCCGCGGTTGAGCACCCGGCCGCCACGCAGCGCCGCCGCCTGGGCTTTCTGGCGCTGGTGGCCGTGTACGCAGCCCTCGTCGTGGCCTGCCTGGGCACGCTGGCCGCGGCGGGTGATTTGTCGCTGGGCCGCCAGCCCTGGGTCAACCTGGTCAAGACGGTGGGCGAGTTCTCGCGCCCCAGCTTCGTGGACGTCTGGCTGGGCGAGCCGCGCCGCGAGTACCGCAGTGACAACGGGACCCTGCTGCGCGTGGAAGACCGGCGCATGGTCGAGGCCAACTTCCTGGCCGCACTGGCGCGCGGCACCTGGGTCACCTTCCAGATCGCCACGCTGGGCTCGCTGCTGGCGGCGCTGCTGGCCTTGCCGCTGGGGCTGCTGGCCGCTCGCAACCTGAACGCGCCTCGTTGGCTGGCGCGCACGGCACGCACGGTGCTTGACGTGGCGCGCGCCGTGCACACGCTGGTCTTCGGGCTGGTGCTGGTGGGCATCGTCGGGCTGGGGCCCACGGCGGGCATCCTGGCCATCGCGCTGCACTCCATGGGCACCGCCGGCAAGCTGTTTGCCGAAAGCATAGAAACGCTGGACATGGGCGCTGTGGACGCCGTGCGCGCCACCGGCGCCACGCCGATGCAGGTGTTCTTCAACGCGGTGTGGCCGTCGGTGCTGCCGCAGTTCGTGTCCAGCCACCTGTATGTGTGGGAATTCAACATCCGCGACTCGACCATCCTCGGGCTCATCGGCGCCGGTGGCCTGGGCTTGTTGATCTCCGAGGCGGTGAGCCTGTTCCAGTGGCCGCGGCTGGCGACCATCCTGATCGTGGTCGTGGCGCTGGTGATGACGTTTGACGCGCTGTCGCGGCGCATCAGGCAGGCGCTGCTGTGAGGGCGGTTCGGGTCACCGACCTGCTCGTCCAGGCCGGCGGGCGCACGCTGCTGCAGGTGCCGCACCTGGAGATCGCTGACGGCGAGCGCGTGGCCCTGATCGGCCCCAACGGCGCCGGCAAGAGCACGCTGCTGCGGGTGCTGAGCGGCTTCGTGGTGCCGGTGCAGGGCGATGTCGAACTGCTGGGCCGCCACTTCGGCGCGCGCACCCAGTTGAGCCGCAGCGGCTGGCGCGCGCTGCGCGCAGAAGTCGGCCAAGTCATGCAAGGCCTGCACCTCGTGCCGCGGCTGACCGCGCGCGAAAACGTGCTGATCGGCGCACTGGCCCGGCCCGATGGCGCCGCCGGCTGGCGCAGCTGGGCGCGCTTGCACCCGCACGCGCTGCGGGCCGAGGCCGACGCGGCGCTGGCCCTGCTGGGCGTGGCCGGCTTGGCCGACGCGCGGGCTGACCGGCTCTCGGGCGGCGAACGGCAGAAGGTGGGCATCGCCCGGCTGCTGCTGCAGCGCCCGCGGCTGGTGCTTGCCGACGAGCCAACCTCGGCGCTGGACCCTGCTGCCACCGCGCAGGCCTGCCGTGCGCTGCGCCAGGCTGCAGCGTCGGCCACGTTGATGGTCGTCGTGCACGACCCCGCACTGCTGCCTTTGCTGGCCGACCGCGTGATCGGCTTGGCCGCCGGCCGGGTCGTCTTCGACAAGCCGCTGAATGACCTCGACCCCGCTGCACTGGCCGCGCTGTACGGGCCGCCGCGCGCGCTCGGTGCCGACCACCTTGCTGACGGTGGGCCCGTCACCGCCGCGGGCCTTGCGCAAGCGCCTGCCAGCCGAACCGGAGACCGCGCTGAACACATCCGCACCACAAACTGAATCCGCAGGCCGCAGTTGCCCGCTGCACTACCGCTACGCGCCTTCGGTGTTCGCCAGCGAGGCGGCGGCCCCGTTGAGCAACGCCGAGGTGCTGTACATCGTCGGCGGGCTGTACGGCAATGAACTCGCGCTGCACGAGGTGCTGCGCTTGTTCGACGGCGAACGCGGCGCCAAGCGGTTGGTGTTCAACGGCGACTTCCATTGGTTCGACGCCGACCCGGCCGTCTTCGACCAGGTGCAGCGCGCGGTGCTGGCCCACCACGCGCTGCGCGGCAATGTCGAGACCGAACTGGCAGACGACACGGCGGCCGCCGACGCTGGCTGCGGCTGCGCCTACCCAAGCTGGGTGGGCGACGAGGTCGTCGAACGGTCGAACCGCATCCTGCAGCGCCTGCGCACTGCCGTGGACCCGGCGCAGCGCGCCCAACTGGCGGCCTTGCCGATGTGGCTGCGCGCCGATGTCGGCGGCTTGCGCATCGGCATCGTGCATGGCGACGCCACGTCGCTGGCAGGCTGGGGTTTTGCGCAAGAGCACCTGCTTGACGCCGACCACCGCGACACCGTGCGCACCTGGTTCGACGATGCCGGCGTGGACGTGTTTGCCTGCACGCACACCTGCCTGCCGATGTTTCAGGCACTGCATGGTGGGGCTTCCATCGGGACTTCAACGCGCTGGGTCTGCAACAACGGCGCCGCCGGCATGCCCAACTTTGCGAGCGACGGCGCGGGCTTGTTGACACGCATCGCCTTGCGCCCGTTCGTGGGCCCGCAGCGGCGTTTCGGCGCCGTGCAGGCGGGCGTGCACATCGATGCCATCGCCATTGAAGTCGACGCGTAAGAGATGCGATGCCGCTTCACCGCGCAATGGCCCACGGGCAGCGACGCGCACCGTTCGTACTTCGAGCGCATCAGCCGCGGGCCGGCCTACCAACTGGCCGACGCGTTGCGCGCATAGGCCGTTGTTGGCCTGCAGGGCGACAACGGCTCGGCCGTCCGCGGGCGGTGGCCCGTTCGAGCGACGTTGACGCAGCCGCCGCCAGCGCCAGGACTCGGCTTCACAATGCCCCGAAGAGGGCGCATGGTGCGCCACACGCGGGGGTGGGAAGACAGGGCTTGGTGGTGGGCTGTCCGCGAGGTGCTTCGCTACGAGTGGCTGCTGCTGCAGAGCCACCGCAAGCAGGCCATCGCGGGCGTAGGCCTGCTGTTCCTTCCGGCCTTGTACGCGCTGAGCTACCTGTTGAGCATGTGGGACACGGCATCGCACACGCGGGCACTGCCGGCAGGACTGGTCAACCTGGACACCGGCGCGAGCTATCGCGACCGTGACCTGAACCTGGGCGCCGATGTGTTGGCGACGATCGAAGCGCACGGCATGTTTGCCTATGTGCGGTTCGACGATGCCGCCGAGGCACGGCGCCTCGTGCAACTGGGGGAGTTGGCTTTCGTCCTGGAGGTGCCCGCCTTACCTCCTGGCCAATGGCCTGAGCCCCCCGCATCACGCCCCGACCGGTATCCCCAGAGCTGCCCGCTTGGCTTTGCTCCGCACCGCCGCAGGACGCAACCAGTCGATTGGGGCCCCGCGTGACCAACCTCACCGACTACTATGAAGCGCGTGGGTTCGAGGTCCGCATCAGCCAGCGCAAACGTTCGGACTTCGTTGGCGAGATCGGCGACTTCGCCAACCAGCCGGCCCCGCCATGGACCACCGCGAAGCCGTTTTCGGAACGCTCACGCTGGCTGGCGGCTGGCACGGCAGCGTGGTGGCGCAGTTACCACCGGCGCCGTTGAACGGGGGTGCGAGCGCTGACGCAGCCGGCGCTGCATCGGCTGCCGCATGGGCCGCCCCAGGAGCTGCCGCGCCGCCACCGATCGCGGCCTTTGTCAGTCGGCCCTTGCTGGGTCTGGCCCTGTTGTCACCACTGCGTACCCAGGTTACGTTGCAGGTCACGCCGGCCGGCCACGGGCACGCACGCTGGCCGTGCTGGTCTTGCAGACGCTGAAGTCCCGTGCCGTGGCCGCCATCACGGACAGGCACATCCGTGACATCAGCTGGGTCAACGACACGCGCCTGGTGTTCGATACCGAGATCAAGCTGACCGGCTTCCAGCGGGTGGACTCTGGCGCTGGCCTGTTTGCCGTCGATGCCCATGGCCGCTCGATCCGCGAATTGGTGGAGACCCGGCCCCGCGGCGGGCTGTCCGCGGGCAGCGGCGACCGTGCCGCGCTGCACTGGCACTTCAGCTTGCTGCATCAGCCCAGCCTCGAGCTCGGCGACGAGGTGCTGGTTCACAGGCCCGAGGAAGTCAGCAGCCAGCGCATCGGCCCTTGCGAGCTGCGCTGGCTGAACACGCGCAACGGCGTCGACCGCGACATGGCGGGGCCGCTGCATGCCCAGCACTGGGTCTTCGATACGGCCAGGCGATGCACACCGACCTGGCCGACGGCGCGTGCTGGGCGATAGAGCAAAAGGTGGCCGACCCGGCGCGCATCGCGTTGCTTGACGCCTGCTATCGTGGTTACGGCACGCTGTTGGGGCTGGTGCAAGAGCCCGGGCTGTTTCGTGCCGGCGTGGCCTGGGCCGCCGTGACGGACTCGCAGATGATGTACGGCGTAGGTTGGAGCGACATCCTGGGCGAGACCAAGCGTTATGGCCTGCCCCGGCAGTTGGGCGACCCGGTGGCCGACGCAGAGATGCTGAAGCAACATTCACCCTTGCAGCAGGCTGCCCGGCTGCGCAACCCGTTGCTGCTGGCCCATGGTGGCTGGGACGCGCGTGTGCCCGTGGTGCACTTCGAGATCCTGCGCGATGTGCTGAAGGCCCACAATCCGCACCTGCAGTCGCTGCTCTACCCCGAAGAGGCGCACGGCTGGATGCACACCGATTCCGCTGTCGATTTCTGGACCCGGGTCGAGCGTTTCCTGGCGCAGCATCTGGCTGCCACCTGAGAGTGGCCGGCAGCGGGCTAACGTCCAGCCAGCCCTGCACGAACTCTGATCGGCCGCTCGCAGACCTACCTACACACCCCCGTGCATCAATCACCGACATGACACCCAGCCACCGATGGCCTCTTCAACTGACCCTGGTCTGCGGCTGCCTCGGCCTGGCCGGCTGCACGACGCTGAGCCCCGAAGCGCAGACGGCGGCGCTGATGGCCCGTGCCGAGGAGGCGATGGGCAGTGCCGCGTTGAAAACCTTGACCGTCTCCGGGCGTGGCACCGCCGCCAGCGTGGGCCAGGCCTACGCCCCCGGCCTGCCTTGGCCGGGGCTGCGCCTGACGGCGTTGTCGCGATCGCTGAACTTCGAGACCGCACGCTTCCGCGAAGAATTCATCCTCAGCCGCAGCGAACCGCTGGGCGGTGGCGCGGTGCCGCTGATGGGCAGCGGCGAGGCGCGCGGGGTGGTGCTGGCCAGCGCAGATCATGCGTGGAACGTGGTGGGCGTGGCCACCGTGCCAGCGCCGGCCGCCCTGGCCATGCGCGTGCACGACCTGTGGACGAGCTCGCCGCAAGGCGCCGTCAAGGCCGCCGCGCGAGCCGGCGCGTGTGCCGGCGTGCGCCGTGAGTTTCTGCGCCGCTGGGACACGCTCAGCTTCACACTGCCGGGGCAGTTCAGCGCCACGCTGGTGCTGGAGGACACGGGGCTGATCTCACGCATTGAAGCTAGCGTGCCGCACCCCGTGCTGGGCGTGATGCCAGTGGTGACGCAGTTCCTGGACTACCGGTCGCAGGCGGGTCTGGTGGTGCCGTCGCGCATCGTGCAGCACCAGGGCGGTTTCGCCGCGCTCGACCTCGAGGTTGGCGCTGTCGAGGCCGACGAGCCGGTCGAGATCACCACACCCGACAACGTGCGCGCGGCGAGCGAATCCGTCAGCGTGGAGAAGGTGGCCGACGGCGTGTGGTTCCTCGGCGGCGGCACGCACAACAGCGTGGCCATCGAGATGGCGGCGCAGATGGTGCTTGTCGAAGCACCGCTGAGCGAAGCGCGTGCGCGCGCAGTGCTCGACGCGACCAACCAGCTGGTGCCGGGCAAGCGGGCGCTGACCGTCATCAACACGCACCACCATTTCGACCACGCTGGCGGCCTGCGCTTTGCGGCCGCCGAAGGCGCCACGATCGTTGCCAGCGCGCCGGCCAGGCGCTACTTCGAAGCCGTATTCGCGGCGCCCCGGCTCCAACCGCAGCCGCAGGCGCAGTCGCACGCGCAGTCGCAGGCGCAGGCGCAGTCGCAGGCGCCAGGGGCCCCGGCGGCAGCCGAGCGCAAGCCAGGCTTCGTCGCCGTCGAGGGCAAGATGGTGCTCGACGACGCGCAGCAGCTGGTCGAAATCCACGAACTGAAAGACAGCATCCACGCGCGCGGTCTGCTGATGGTGTGGCTGCCGCGTGAGCAGCTGCTGATCCAGGCCGATGCCTACACGCCAGGCGCCGCCGGTGCGCCAGCGCCTGCAGTGCCAAATGCCAACCACCTGAATCTGGTGCAGAACCTCGACCGCCTGGGGCTGGTGCCGCAACGCATCCTGCCGCTGCAGGGTCGCGTCGTGCCGGCCGCCGAGCTGTACCGGCAGGTCGGCCGCGCGCCGCCGCTCTGAGCAGGCGGCCGGTCGCGGTCAAGGGGTCAGTCGACTGGCGGCGGCGTCGAGACGACGAGTTGCACGTCGAGCCGGGGGGTCTTGATCTTGGGGTCGACGCGGCTCTCGACAAAGATCTTCTTCGGGTCCACACCGCGGTCGGTGAGGAAGCGGCGCAACGATTGCAACCGGGCTGCCGTCAGGTCGCGGTCACCCTTGCCGGCACCGTCGATCTTCCAGTTTCCGGTCGGCAGCAGCAGCGCCATCTCGATGCGCATGCCGATCGAGCCCAATATCAGCTCGGTCAGCTTGGCCTTGGTCGACTCACTGAGTTGATCGCGGACGAACAGGCCCTGGGCCGGCAGCGACGTGGTGCGTGTGCGCAATTTGTCCTCGCCCGGCTTGCCCGCGGGCAAGGGCGCGACCGGCTTGTCGCCTGGGGCGGCCCACGAGGGCGAACTGGTGGTGCAGACAACTGCCAGCAAGGCGGCGTTTAACGGGGCGAGGACAGGTCGGCTCATCGTTTTCCCTGCGCGAAAGAAGACGGCATTGTGAGCCACTTCAGCCGCGGCGCGGCGCCGGGGACGTCAGTGGGCCGCGCACGGGATCGGGCAAGCAGGAAGTCGCTGTCACGCTCGCCCCCGGGCGGCTTCCATCGCATCCGCCATTACGGGCTGCTGGCCAACGGCAGCCGCAAGGCCAGCCTGGGGCTGGCGAGCGAGTTGTTGAGCGCGCCCAAGCCACAGCCGGCCCGCGATCGTCAACGGCACCGAGCTGCAACGACAGCCCACCCCGAGCATCGCGGCATTCACCGCCGTCGGCACGCGCAATCGCCATGGAACGCGCAATTGATCGCCACTGCGGCTTGCCCCGCGGTTTCCTCCCCCGAGGCTTGTCCGACACCTGCCCTCAGTTCGGTGTCGCCCGCGGCATTGCGGCTTGCGCGGGCAGCTGTCCGACAACCCTAAACAGGAGCGGCCGTTGCTGGCCGGCAGCTTCAGGGTGACCTGAGGATCACTGTTGCGATCGCGGACCGGGCGACTGGCGAATTGATCCTCACGGTCTGCTGCGCACGCACGGCACCAGCGTCGCGCAGGGCCTGGCGCACGTAGGCTTCGCTGAACGCGGGTGCCGGGTTGCTCCTGGCGCCCGGGCTGGCCGATGCGGCGCTGCCCGCGGCCGCATTGATGCGGCATGGAATCTCGTCGCATTCACGCAAGATGCGCTGGTATAGCTGGCGTGCGGTGTCCTCGAGGCGCCTTTCGATTTCACCATCGAGCCCGTCGCTGTCCGCCTGCAGGCGGTTGGCCTTCAGGGCCGCACAGCCACAAAGCTCCCGGTATTCAGCGTCAGGCGTCGGCGCCAGGCTGGCCATGGGCTTCGGCCACCGGCGCCAGCGCGATGACCAGTTGCCTGAGCGCATCAGACGGGATGCTGTGCGCCCCCGACTTGGCCAGAAAGCCGGCCACCGGCACGTCCCGCGCATTGAAGAAATGGGTGTGCGCATCGAAGTTACGTTCAGGGCGGGCCCAAGCAGCCTTGCACCTCGGCTGCCGCCAGAAACGGCGTCAGCACCGCGCTGCAGCTGCCAGCCGCGATCTGGGGCAAAGGCGGCACGCTGAGACAGCCGGCTGCCGACAGGCCTGCCAGTGCCGAGCCGCCCAGCAGCCAGACACGCCGAGAGGGGCTGAAGGGAGGCGGGTGCATGCCGGCTCCTGGGTCTGCTCGCATGGACCCTGATTTGGAGAGGCGAATCGGTGCTGTGTCCATCCGCAACAAAGCGTATGGTCGACACGGTGCGCAGCGCCATCGTTGCCGGGGCCTGCGGGCGGTTTGCAGCGCCCACCGTTCGCGCCCACCTTCGGGCGACAGCCCTGCCAATCTGAAACTGCCAAGCGGACACTGTCCAACGGAAACGGCCCCACGGAAATCCATGTCAAACAACCTGCCCGGCCATTGCGCACCCGCTGTCGGCTTTGAAGTGCCGCTGGAGATGCTGGCGGCCTGCCACGGCCGCGTGCAGGCGCAGTGCACGATGCTGCAGCGCTTGGTTCCCCACCTGGTGGCCCACGGCGCGGACCGGCCCGCGCAGGAAGCGGCCGCCGCGGTTCTGCGCTACTTCGACACCGCCGGCCGCCACCACCACGAAGACGAGGAACAAGACCTCTTTCCGGCCCTGTTGGAATCGATGGCGGCGTCTGACGCGGTGTGCATTCGTGAACTGACCGGTGCACTCTGCGCCGACCACCGCGCCCTCGAAGCGTGCTGGGCTGCGCTGCGGCCCTTGCTGGCGCAGGTGGCAGCAGGCGCCAGCACCCCGCTGGCGCTGGCAGACGTGCAGGCCTTTGCACAGATGTACGCGCAACACATTGCGCGCGAAGAAGGCGAACTGCTGCCGATGGCTGCGCGTTTGCTGAGCGACGCTGAACTGGACCGCGTGGGCTTTGCCATGCGCTTGCGGCGCGGTCTGGTCAGCGCAGACGGCGTAGCTGGGCTGCCTGGCGCCATGCGCTTCTAGGGGTGCGGGCACCGCGGCACTTGCCCTCAGGCCGCTGCCGGAGTAGCTTTCGCTTGTCAGCGTGCCCCTGCGCCATCGTTGGCGGCATCCCAGCCGCCTCCAAGCGAACGAAGACGCCTCGCAACACGCCCCCAGGGCTTCGGTCTTCCCCTCTTCGAGCTCAAAGAACGGCTTCGGGCTCTGCGCGAGCGCTGAACATTCCTGACCCGCGCGCGCTGGGCCTTTGGGTCGCTCTGGCGGCTGGTCTTGCCACGGAAGGAGCACGCCATGCGCATACACACCAACCTGCAAACACACCCGCTTTTGCAGGTGAAGTTTCGGCTCGGTCACCTGGCCCTGTTCGGGTTGGCGTTGGTCTCGCCAGCTCACAGCGCTGACTGGATGATCAACGAAGACTACCTTCAGACCGACGCACGCGGCGCCACCGCGTTTGAGTTCTTGCTTGCCGGCGACGTGGCCGGCCGCATCACCGGTGGCGGCCTGACCTCGGTGACCAACGCCTTCGCCAACCCCACCCGCAGCAGTTCGCTGCAACCGGGTTTCAACAACACCATCGTGCGCTTTGCCGGTTCTGACACGATAGCCCCGTCAGCCACCGGGCAACGCCATTTCGGCATCTTCGGCACCGGTGTCAAACCTACCGTGCTGACCAAGGCCTGGTCGTTTCCCACCGCACCTACGCGGGTGCCGGTGCCGAAGTCGAACTTCTCCTTTACTTACGATGCGTTGAACGAGGCCCTGCGCATCACGCTGGAAAACACAAGCCCAGACACGGTGACGTTCAGAAACGTCGGCTACGCCGTGAACAGCAACGAAACGCCGATCGAACAGCTCACCGCCACCGGGCTGCCCTTGTCGGCATTCATTCCGTTGCAGGCTTTCGACCACGAGTACCTGCCTGGCGACTTTTTCTCGGTACTGATCAACAACGTGCCCGCGCAGTCCTACGCGCTGAGTTATGCCTCGGTGCTCTTTTCGGGCGCCTCCAGCGCCCAGGATTACCGCTCGCTGGGTGGTGAATGGGCGCAGGTGCGGGTGGCCGCCGCCACAGCAGTGGCCGAACCCACCACGTTGTGGCTGAGTCTCGCGGCGCTGCTGCTGATGACGGCCCGCAATCAGGCCGTGTGGCTGCGGGCAAGGGCGCGCCGTTGTGGCCTGGGCCTGGTGCTGGGTGCCGCCGCCTGCGGCGCGGCGCAGGCCGATGTCTGGGTGGTGCCGCTCGCCGCGCCGCCGACGCCGGGCGATGTGCGGCCCTTCATCGACTTGAAGGCCAAGGACACCACGGGCGCGGACATCGTGATCAAGACCTTGATCGACGGCGGAGCCAGCAGCAGCGAGCTGAAAGTCACCGTCGCGTTGGGCGGCCAGTTGGGCGTGAGCGGTGGTGTTGCCGGGGTAGAGGTCGGCATCAATGGCCGCTCGCCCTCGACCACGGGCGCGTCCATTCCTGCAGCGGCTGCGGTGGGCTTCAGCAGCGCGCCCGTCAGCCCTCCGGGTCAAGCAGCGGCTGCGCCGCCGCTGCCGGCCACGGCAGCTACGGGCACGCTGCCGCCCGGCCGGCAGGCTACGCTGGGCAGTGGCTACCTGGAAGCGAACTTCGACGCCCACGGCCGCCTCGACGGCCAATACTGGTTCGTCGCCAAGGGGCAGGGTGCCACCGGCGGTGTTGCCACCGCCAACGCGATTGCCAGTTTTTTGGCCTTTTCGGCAGCGGTGGCGACCAACCCCGATGGGCGCCCGCTGGGCACCAAGTCGGAAGAAGTGACACCACTTCGGCGGGCGCTGCCGGGGGGCGAAATGGCCGAAGAAGGTGGCTATCTGCTGGGCTTGGAGGTGCGCAGCGGCGCGTTCGCCACCAGCAACGCGCTGTTCCTGCTCAAGTCCGGGTATGCACAGACGCTGTTGTCAACACAGTTGGCGCTGGCGCTGGGCATCGACATCGCCACACTGCCCACCAGTCAGCTGCAAACCAACCTGGGCAACATGCTGGTGGGCTTGGCCGACGTGGAGCTGGACTTGTTCGGTGACGCGACTTTTCCGGGCATCAGCACCGTGGCGGCGATAGCCATCAACCCCGCCGACAACGCCTTCGGCTTGAACCTGCTGGGCAGCGATGTGCTGGGCGCGTTGCCCTACTGGGACATCGACACCACGAACCCCGCCGCACCCCGGTTTTCAGCGGCCGCCATGTTGAGCTTTGTTCCAGAGCCCGGGACCCTGGCTTTGATCGCCGGGCCGCTGGGGCTGCTGCTGTGCCCGCGCTGGGTCCGCCGCAGCCAGCCGCTGATTCAGGCGCCGCGCTTGCAGCGGCGGGCCGGCGCTCTATAGCGGTCAGGCGAACCGAGCTTTGCGATCATCGTCTTTCATGATCCGTGGCGCTGGCGCGCACCAGGCCAGGGAGCTCAACGCTCAGGCGCCACGGCCCACCAGATACACCGCAGCCTTCATGCGCAAGCTGAGGTTCAACTTCCACAGGATGTGCTGCACACGGACCTTCACCGTGGCCTCGGCAATGCCCAGGTCACGCGGCATTTCCTTGTTGCTGGCGCCCCGCGCAATGTGGGCCAGGATCTCGCACTCTCGCGGCGACAGGCTGTGGATCGGATCGCTGTCCGCGCCCGGCCCTGCGCCCGGCCTGGCGCCAGCATGTCGCTGTCCATCGTCTTCAGCAGGGAGCCGCGCGTGTCGCCACGCAGCGCCTCAGCCAGGTCGCGCTCGTCCTCACTCACAGTCAACATCAACACATGCGCGTTGGGCGCGGCTGCCTTGAAACCGGCCAACGCATCGATACCGTTGACGCCGGGCATGTGGTTGTCCAGCAAGATCACATCGGGCTGGCTGTCGACAGCGCGGCGGTGGGCTTCGCTGGCGTCACCGGCCAGCTGCGCGATCAGGCCGCGGCTGAACAACGTCTGGTCGTCCACCACCAACACCCGGATCGCACCCATGCCCATCAAGCCGCCAAGCCCAGGCGTTCAGGCAGC
>JANOZF010000082.1:0-4312 GCA_031429255.1 Rubrivivax sp. | reverse complement strand
CACCACGTAGTACAGCGTGAGGTCGCTGTCCAGCGGCAGCACGCCGAAGAGCTTGCCGCGCGGCACGCCCTGCAGGCCGTCCTCGCCGCCGGTGAAAGGCGCCTGCAGGCACACGAAGTAGATCATCTGCGCCATCGCCAGTGTGACCATCGCGAAGTAGATGCCCTGGCGGCGGATGGCGATCAGGCCCACCACCGCACCCAGGCCGGCGCCCACCACCAGCCCGGCCAGCAGGCCCAGCTCGGGCGACCAGCCCGCGCTGCGGATGAGCCAGCCCGTGGCGTACGCGGCCGAGCCCATGAAAGCCGCGTGGCCGAAGGACAGCAGGCCGGTGAAACCGAGCAGCAGGTTGAAGGCGCAGGCGAAGATCGCGAAGCACAGCGCCTTCATCATGAAAACCGGGTAGACGCCGATGAAGGGCGCCACCAGCAGCAGCGCCAAGCCCACGCCCCAGGCGACGCGCGACCAACGGCCCGTGGTGTCGGGGCTCATGACCAAACCTCCGTGCTGCGCACTGCGGTGCGAGCGCCCTTCGGTTCTGCCGTGCGGGAGCTCATTTCACTTTTCCTTGCCGAACAGGCCGGCCGGACGCAGCATGAGCACGATGGCCATGATGACGAAGACCACGATGTTGGAGGCTTCGGGGTAGAAGACCTTGGTCAGGCCTTCCACCAGGCCCAGCACCACGCCGGTGAGGATCGAGCCCAGGATCGAGCCCATGCCGCCGATCACGACGACGGCAAAGACGATGATGATCAGGTTGCTGCCCATCAGCGGCGTGATCTGGATCACCGGTGCGGCCAGCACGCCTGCGATGGCCGCCAGCGCGGCGCCGCCGGCGTAGGTCAGCGTCACCATCAGCGGCACGTTGATGCCGAAGGCCTGCACCAGCGACGGGTTCTCGGTGCCGGCGCGCAGCGTGGCCCCGAGGCGCGTCTTCTCGATCAGGAACCAGGTCGACAGGCACACCGTCAGCGACGCCAGCACGACCCAGGCGCGGTAGTTGGGCAGCACCATGAAGCCCAGGTCGGTGGCGCCCTGCAGCAGCTCGGGCACCGGGTACTGTTGGCCAGAGACGCCGAACTGGTCGCGGAAAACGCCCTCGGCGATGAGCGCCAGGCCGAAGGTCAGCAAGAGGCCGTAGATGGGGTCGATGCGGTACAGCGGCTTGAGCAGCGTGCGCTCGAGCAGCGCACCCAGCGTCCCCACCACCAGCGGCGCCAGCACCAGCGCCGCCCAGTAGTTGAGCCCCAGGTACTCCAGGCTGGCCCAGGCCACGTAGGCGCCGATCATGTACAGCGCGCCGTGCGCGAAGTTGACGATCCCCAGCAACCCGAAGATCACCGCCAGGCCCAGGCTGAGCATGGCGTAGAACGAGCCGTTCACCAGGCCCAGCATGAGCTGGCCCAGGAAGGCTTGCAGCGGGATGCCGAAGATGTCCATCAGCGCTTGGCAATCAGCGTGCGATGCCGCTCACTTCCAGAGCGCGCACTTGGAGTCGGCCTTGGTCGTCCAGGCGGCCTCGCCCTTCATCGTCTCGACCACGTTGTAGTAGTCCCAGGGCTCGGTGCTCTTCTCCGGCGCCTTGACCTGCATCAGGTACATGTCGTGCACCATGCGGCCGTCGCCACGGATGAACCCGCCCTTGGCGAACATGTCGTTGATCGGCGTCTTGCGCATGGTGTCCAGCACCTTGTCGGCATCGTCGGTGCCGGAAGCCTTGACCGCCTTCAGGTACTGCAGCGCGGCCGAGTAGTCGCCGGCCTGCACCGACGACGGCATGCGCTTGAACTTCTCGAAGAAGCGGCGGCTCCAGGCGCGCGTCTCGGCGTTCTGGTTCCAGTACCAGCTGTCGGTCAGGTACATGCCCTGCGTGGTCTTCAGTCCCAGCGAGTGGATGTCGTTGATGAACACCAGCAGACCCGCCAGCTTCATCGTCTTCGTGACGCCGAACTCGTTGGCTGCCTTGATGGTGTTGATGGTGTCGCCACCGGCGTTGGCCATGCCCAGGATCTGCGCCTTGCTGCTTTGCGCCTGCAGCAGGAACGACGAGAAGTCGCTGGCCGCGAGCGGGTGCTTGACGGTACCAACCACGGTGCCGCCGGCGGCCTTGACCACGGTGGACACGTCGGCCTGCAGCGCGGCGCCGAAGGCGTAGTCGGCCTGCAGGAAGAACCAGCTCTTGCCGCCGGCCTTGACCACCGCGTTGCCGGTGCCCTTGGCCAGCGCCGTGGTGTCGTAGGCCCAGTGCACGGTGTAGGGCGAACACTGGTCGTTGGTCAGTGCGGAGGTAGCGGCGCCGACGACGAGGAAGGGCTTCTTCTTCTCGAGCGCCACCTTGGCCATGGCCAGCGCGGTGCCCGAGTTGGTGCCGCCGATCAGCATGTCCAGGCCCTGGGTGTCGAACCACTCGCGCGCCTTGGCCGCAGCGACGTCGGCCTTGTTCTGGTGCTCGGCGTACAACACTTCAACCTTCTTGCCGTTGATCGCGCCGCCCATGTCGGCCACCGCCATGCGGATGGCCTCGACGCCGCCCATGCCGTCGATGTCGCCGTAGACGCCGGCCATGTCGGTGATGATGCCGATCTTGATGGTGTCACCCGAGATCTGGGCTTGGGTCGGCGCGACCGCGCCGAACATCGTGGCACAGGCGAGGGCGCAGGCGGCGGCAGTGGGTTTGAGTTTCATGACAGGCTCCTTGGAAGGTGTTGGGAAGAAGGTGGGCCGGGCGTGTCTCACACGCCCAGGTACTCGTGCAACTGCTCGATATTGCCGGGCAGCTGCGCCTGGGTGAATTCCTGCAGGATGCGGCCGTGCTCCATGACGAAGAAGCGGTCGGCCAGCGGCGCAGCGAAGCGGAAGTTCTGCTCCACCATCACGATGGTGTAGCCCTGCTTGCGCAGCGTCATCACCATCTCGGCCAGCTTTTGCACGATCACCGGGGCCAGGCCCTCGGAAATCTCGTCCAGCAGCAGCAGCCGCGCGCCAGTGCGCAGGATGCGCGCCACCGCCAGCATCTGCTGCTCGCCGCCCGACAGCCGCGTGCCCTGGCTGGACGCACGCTCCTTGAGGTTCGGGAACATGGTGTAGATCTGCTCGACGCTCATGCCGCCGGCGGCCAGCTGCGGCGGCAGCATCAGGTTCTCTTCGGCCGACAGGCTGGAGAAGATGCCGCGCTCTTCAGGGCAGTAGCCGATGCCCAGCCGCGCGATGCGGTGCGTGCCCATCGCGATGACTTCGGTGCCCTTGACGCGGATCGAGCCCTTGCGGCTGCCGGTCAGGCCCATGATGGCGCGCAGTGTGCTGGTGCGGCCGGCGCCGTTGCGGCCCAGCAGCGTCACGACTTCGCCTTCGCGCACGTCGAAGTTCACGCCGTGCAGCACGTGCGATTCGCCGTACCAGGCGTGCAGGTCGTGGACTTCAAGCATGGCGCTCATCTCAGTGGGCACCCTGGAGTTCGACGTTCGCGCTGCCCATGTAGGCCTCGATCACCGCCGGGTTCTTCGACACCTCGGCATACGGCCCCTCGGCCAGCGTGGCGCCGCGCTGCAGCACGGTGATGGTGTCGGCGATGCTGGCCACCACGCTCATGTTGTGCTCGACCATCAGCACCGTGCGCTGCGCCGCCACCTTCTTGATCAGCTGGCGGATGCGGTCGACGTCCTCGAGGCCCATGCCCTGTGTCGGTTCGTCCAGCAGCATCAGCTCGGGGTCCATGGCCAGCGTGGTGGCGATCTCCAGCGCCCGCTTGCGGCCGTAGCTGAGCTCGACCGCCGGCGTCTCGGCGTACTGGGCCAGGTCTACGGCCGCCAGCAGTTCGTGCGCGCGGGTGTTCAGCTTGTGCAGACTGCTCTCCGGGCGCCAGAAGTGGAACGAGGTGCCCAGCTTGCGCTGCAGCGCGATGCGCACGTTCTCCAGCACGCTCAGGTGCGGGAACACGGCAGAAATCTGGAACGAGCGGATGATGCCGCGCCGCGCGATGTGCGCCGGCGCCTCACCGGTGATGTCGATGCCGTTGAACAGGATGTGCCCGGCGGTGGGCGTGATGAACTTGGTCAACAGGTTGAAGCAGGTCGTCTTGCCGGCCCCGTTGGGGCCGATCAGCGCGTGGATGGTGCCGCGCCGCACGCGCAGGTCGACGTGGTCGACGGCCACGAAGCCCTTGAACTCCTTGGTCAGGCCGCGGGTTTCAAGAATGATGTCGGAGTCGCTCACGGGATCCAGGGTGCGGATGGAGATCGGCAAAGGGCGCAAGCCCCGACTGTAGTGCCCAGATGTGCCGCAGCCGGCGGCTGGCGCGCAATTGGCACTA
>JANOZF010000081.1:0-2099 GCA_031429255.1 Rubrivivax sp. | reverse complement strand
CCCCGGTTCCACCATCCACGGCTCCATGAGGAGCCATAGACGAAGAGCCCCTACGCAGCCAGCTGCGCAGGGGTTCCTCCTTTTTTGCACGGGCGCCCCAGATTGACTTGCTGAAGGCAAATGGGGTCCAAGACCGCAGTGCTGAAGGCAGAGTCGGCCAGCGGCAGACTGGGTGCTTTGCCGGCCAGTCTGCCCGCCCCGTCACATCATGCGTGCAGGGCTGCCAATGGGCCTGCCTACAGGGCTGCGAGCAAGGCTCAGGACGCGCCGTCAGCCGCCCTCGCCCAGCGTGATGTCCAGTCGCATCTCCTGCGCCAGCGTGCCGAGCTCGCGCTGCAAAGCGGCCACGTCTTGTGCACTGGGCACCAGCAGCTGCGCGGCGATCTTGAAGCTTGACACAGCTGCCGAACCGCTGCCTACCAGTTCCGTTTGCAGGCTGGCGATGCTGATGTCGCGCGCCGCCAGCATGCTGGTCACCTGGCTGACGATGCCGACGCGGTCTTCGCCCACCAGTTCCAGCGCCAGGCGGCGAAAGCCGGGCGGCGTGCTGTTGGCGGCGTCGCCGGCGGCGATCATCATCTTCAAGCCGGCGGTATCCAGCCCTTGCAGTGCCTCGGTGAGCGGCCCCACCGCGGCGGCGGGCACCTCCAGGTGCACCGTACCCGCAAACTCGCCGGCAATGCGCGACATGCGGCTGCTGGCCCAGTTGGCGCCATAGCGCTGCGCGCGTTCGGCCAGCTGGCGCACGATGCCGGGCCGGTCGCGGCCCATCACCGTGACCACCAGCTGCGCCGGGCCGGCCGGTGCGGCTTCTTCCAGCACCACGGGCTTGCGTAACATCGGCGCCTTGGTGGCAAAGCGGGGGTCCTGCTCAAAGGCCGGCAGCTGGCCGTGTTCCTGCGCGTGGCGCACCACCTTGGTCAGCAGTGCCACGCCCATCGGTGCCAGCGCCCGTTCCCACAGGCTGCGTGCGTCTTCTCCCTTGGCCACGAAGCACCAGTCCTGCGCCGCCACCGCACCGGAGTCCCAGCCGTCGGCCAGGTGGTACACGCTGCCGCCGGCAATCGGGTCGCCTTCCAGGATGGTCCATTCGACGGCCGCAATGCCACGGTGCCGCGGCAACAGTGATGGGTGGTAACCGACACCGCCCAGCCGCGCGTGCGCCAGCGCTTCATTGCTCACCCGCGCGTGGGTGTGGGCCGCGATGACGAGGTCGGTGCCGGGTGGCACGGCATCGCCCGATACGAGTTTCGGGTTGGCCTGCACATGCAGAGGCAGACCGGCCTGCGTGGCCGCCAGTGCCAACCGGTCGTCAGCCGCTGGCGCCACCACACAGCAGATTTCCACGCCGGACAGTTGCTGCAGCGCCTTCAGGACCGTGGCGCCGAAAAAGCGCGAGCCCACCAATGCCAGTTTCATCGCTCAACTCCTTGCTTGCATTCAGATGTTCTTGATTGTCGAGCAACCGCGGGTTCCCCAGTCACCGGCTTGACGCTGCGCCGGCGGCGGCCGTCGCAGCACTGTGCGGCCTGGCGGACGCATCGCGCGGCTCGGTCTCGATGGCGCGCGAGCCGGCGTGATCAGGCCGACTGCTGCGTGTCCAGCAGTTGCAGCACGGCATCGGGCACGGCGCGGCTGAGGCTGTCGCAGTTGGCCAGGTCGTCGATGTCTTCGCCGTCGCCTGCCTGGGGGACCGCATCATCCAGCCCGCCGCCCAGCAGCAACAACGGTCGCAACACCGGGGCCATTGCCGGGTCGGTCCAGACGCCGCCCCAGGCATCGGGCAGCAGGTCCACAGCCTGCAGGAAGCCCATGCACCACTCGCGCGCGTCGGTCCATTCGTGGGCGCCTTGTTCAGCGATGCTGAAGATCGGTTCCCAGGTGGCTGCACCTGCGTGCAGCTGTTGCGCCAGATGGCGCAGATGGCGCAGTGCCAACACCACGGTGTTCTTGCGCTGGCGTTTGCTGCCGAAGGGCGCAGATTCGTCCGCGCCATCGGTGTCGCCACCCCAGATGGCGGGCAGCCAGTCGCCGGTGGGCAGGGCCCGCAACGCAGCGGGGCCGACGGCAAAGGCGGTCAGGTAGCCGTCCATGCCGTC
>JANOZF010000080.1:0-14074 GCA_031429255.1 Rubrivivax sp. | reverse complement strand
GCCACTGGCAACGGCAGCCCTGCCAGCAGCCTCGCCAGCAGGCGCGACACCGGCGGCACCGGGCCCACTGGCAGGACCGGCCGGTTTGGCCCCAGGCTTGCCGCCACCGCCAGGCCGGCTCAAGTCGACCACCCGAACGGCCACGCTGTCGCCGCGCATCAGCCGGCTGTGGCCGGCCGTGATCACCGTGTCGCCAGCTTTCAGGCCTTCCAGGATCTCGACCTTGCCCGGCAGGCGCAGGCCGATCTTGACCTCCAGCCGCTGCGCCACCTTCTGGCCGTCGGCGCCTTCGGCCAGCTTGAACACCAGCTGGCGGGCGCCCACCGGCACCAGGGCCTCCTCAGGCACCACCACGGCGCCCTGCCGTGTGGCGAACACCACCCGCGGTCGCGCAAACATACCCGGCTTCAACAGCGCGGCGTTGTTTTCCACCTTGGCCAGCACCTGCAGCGCACGTCCGTTGGCGTCGACTTGCGAGTCCAGCGCCGTGACGCGGCCCTTGAAGGTGCGGCCCGGCAAGGCGTCCAGCAGCAGATCAACCGACTGCCCCACGCGCAGCCTGTCGAGCGCACGTTCGGGCAGTGCAAACTGCACCGTGATGGCGCTCAGGTCTTCGATGTTGACGATGTCGGCCCCGTCCTTGACGTAGTCGCCTTCATCGACACGGCGCAGGCCCGCGGTGCCGTTGAATGGCGCCATCACCTTCATGCGCGAGATCTGCGCCTGTGCCAGCGCCACCTGCGCGTCGGCCACCTGCAGGTCGGCCAGACTCTGGTCCACCGCGCTCTGGCTGACAAAACCCTGCCCGAGCAGTTCGCGGTTGCGCTGCAGGCGTGTGCGGGCGATGCTGGCCTGGGCGTCGGCTTGCTTGAGCTGCGCCTGCTGCAGCGTGTCGTCCAGCTGCACCAGCAGCTGGCCCTTCTGTACCCGGGCGCCATCGGCGAAACCCAGCTTCGCAATGCGGCCACTGACCTCGGGCCGCAGCATCACGCCGCGATCAGACTTCAGCGAGCCCACGGCCTGGATGTCGTCGGTGAGCGTCACCGCTTCTGCCTTGCCCACTTCCACGGGTGCCGGGCCACCCTGTGCGCCGCCACCACCACCGCCTGGCGCCGCACGGCCACCCGCGGGCCCCGGTGCGCCACCGCCGGTCGGCGCAGCGCCGGCAGGAGCTGCCGCCCCAGGCCCTGCCGCAGCCGCGGTGCTTGGCGCCTTGTTCTGCCACCACCAGGCGCCGCCGCCGACAACCGCCAAGCCGATCACGGCCACTATCGTGTATGAGGTTTTCAAGTTCTGTTCTCTAGATGCAGGGCCACAGCCGCGCGCAGCATTGACCCATTTCAGATGGAGCCAACTGTAGCGAGCTGGCCCCAGTTACGCCTGCGGGCGGCGCGACGCTGGTGCGGGCAGACGGAAGGGGCATATGGGCTGCCCGCCCGTCACCGCTACATCACCGAGGCCACGCCCCGGTTCGCCAATGCATCGGCTCGTTCGTTACCCGGGTCGCCAGAGTGGCCTCTGACCCAACGCCAGGTCACCGCATGCGCGGCGTTCAAGACGTCCAGGCGCTGCCACAGTTCCACGTTCTTCACGGGCTTTTTGTCGGTCGTGGTCCAGCCCCTTGCCTTCCAGCCATGGATCCAGGTCGTGATGCCGTTCTTCACGTACTGGCTGTCGGTGTAGATCACCACCGAGCTGTGCCGTTTCAACAAGGCCAGCGCCTCGATCACGGCGGTCAGCTCCATGCGGTTGTTGGTGGTGAGCTTTTCACCACCAAACAGCTCGCGCTCGTGCACGCCGCTCTTGAGCCAGACCCCCCAACCTCCGGGGCCGGGATTTCCCTTGCAGGCACCATCTGCGTAAACCACCACCTCTGTCATCAATGCTCCGCTTCCGTCAATCGCTGTTGCTGTCGGTTGGCCACCACCGCCGGCGCTGCGTGGGTGGCCCGGCGCTCCGAGCGCACGCGGCCTACCAGCCGCATGCCGCGCACCCGCTTGACGGCCACGAGGAAATAGACGCCACCCAGTACCGGCCACCAACGGTCACCCAGGGGGTCCATCCAGGCGTAACGATCCAGCCAGGCCTGTGTCTTCACGGCAGGGCGCCAGCAGCCGAACTGACCCACCTCGACTTCGAAGCCGAGCAGGCGCAACCAGTCGCGCAGGCGCCAGTAGCCGATGAACTCACCGGCGCTGGGCAGGTACAGGCTGCGTGTGCTGCTGCCGACCAGACTTTGGCGCAATTGCCCGCCGCGCTGGCGCAGGCCCCACAGGCTGGCGGGGTTGAAGCCGGAAATGGCCACCCGGCCCTCGGGCACCAGCACCCGCTCGACTTCACGCAGGGTCTGGTGCGGGTCTCGCGCCAGTTCCAGCGCGTGCGGCAACACCACCAGATCAACACTGGCGTTGGGCAGCGGCAAGGCGTCGAACTCGCAGTACAGGCTCACGCGCTCGGGGGGCAGCAAGGTGCTCAGCAGGCTGTCGTCTGGCGGCGGTGCCAGCGAGGGCAAGGGCAACACGGGCTGCAGGCTGTCGCAGGCCACCCAGCGGTGCGGCATGCGGTTGGTGCGCAGAGCTTCGATCTCAGGCAAACCCAGTTGCACAGCGTGATAGCCAAAGACATCGGCCACCGCGTGATCCAGACGGTCTTGCTCCCAGGCCAGCATGTAGCGCCCGGGCGGAGTCCGCAACCACGACCCCAACTCTATAATCGATTCGTCTCGCGTCATGAAAAAGCCAACGGCGCTTCCTGCTTTCAATCCCAACGGCATGCGACTGGTGAACGAAGACACACACGCCACCGTCGTCGTCATTCGGAATTTGCAGACGGCGCTGGCCGCGGCGAGGTCCCGAGGAGGCGGTGCGCACAGCATTCTAGTGACGCACCACTCCGACGGTCACCAGGAGCATGCGAAAGCCTCGCCCGCTCGGCCGATGTTCATTTCCCTGCGTTGGCACCCCTGTACGGTGGCGACCAAGGCTACGGCCCGCCGTGTCGGCCAAACCCGCATCGCTGCTGCTGCAGTGAGTGCAGCGTGAATGGAAGAACAACACCGATGAATCCTGCCCTCCGCACCCTGCTTGCCCTGCTGCTGGCAGCCTCGTCGTGGTCTTCGGTGATGGCCGCAACGCCCGCGGCGCCGGACGCCGCAGTCAGTGAGGCCCCGGCTGCGGTTGCACCCGTCACCGCGACAGACCCGGCCGCGTTGCTGGCCGACACGGCGGCGGCGGGCACAGGCTCAAACGACGCCAGCAGCGCCAGCGCCGTGCAGGCATCGGTTGCAGCACCTGCAAGCTCAACTGCACCCCGCGTACGGCTGGATGCCACTCAGGACGCACCGCGCGGTGACTTGTGGCAGCGCATCAGAAACGGCTTCGTGCTGCCCGATCTGAAAGGCGACCGCGTGCGCGCATGGGAGCGCTACTACGCCGGCAAGCCCGACTACGTGCAACGCATGACGGCGCGTGGTTCGCGTTACCTCTTCCACATCGTCGAAGAAGTTGAAAAACGCGGCATGCCGCTCGAACTGGCCTTGTTGCCGTTTGCCGAGAGTGCGTTCAACCCGCAGGCGATGTCCAGTGCCAAGGCTTCGGGCATGTGGCAGTTCATGCCAGCCACCGGCAAGGACTTCTCGCTGCGGCAGAACCTGTTTCGCGACGACCGGCGCGACGTGCTGGCCTCCACGCGTGCGGCGCTCGACTACCTGCAGCGCCTGCACAAGATGATGGGCGACTGGCACCTGGCGCTGGCCGCCTACAACTGGGGCCAGGGCAACGTGCAGCGCGCGATTTCCGTCAACCGCAGCCAGGGCAAGAGCATCAGCTTCGAGAGCCTGCAGATGCCTGACGAGACCAGGAACTACGTGCCCAAGCTGCAGGCCATCAAGAACTATGTGCTGTCGCCGGATGCACTGGGCATGCAGTTGCCGGCGCTGGAAGACCACCCGTATTTCCGCAGCGTCAGCATCGATCGTGACATCGACGTGGCCAAGGCCGCTGATCTGGCAGGTCTGTCGCTGGAAGAATTCCAGGCCCTTAACCCGCAGATGAACAAGCCGCTGATCCTGGCGGCTGGCACGCCCCAGGTGCTGCTGCCCTATGACAACGCGAACCGCTTCTTGCAGGAAATGCAGCAGACGCGCGCACCGCTGGCCACCTGGACCGCGTGGGTTGCGCCCAGCACGCTGACACCCGCTGACGCGGCACGCCTGGTGGGCATGAGCGAAGAGCTGCTGCGCGAGGTCAACCGCATCCCTGAGCGCATGCTGGTGAAGGCCGGTTCCACGCTGCTGGTGCCGCGGGGCATCAAGACCCAGTCCGACGTGGCCTCTCACGTGGCTGACAACGCCACGATGACACTCACACCCGAAGCCCGGCCGATGCGGCGCGTGTCCTTCAAGGCCGGCCGCAAAGGCGAAAGCGTGGCCTCGGTCGCGGCGCGTCACGGCGTGTCGCCGTCGGCGCTGGCCAGCTGGAACAAGATGCCCGTGTCGGGCCAGTTCAAGGCCGGGCAGCCGGTGGTGGTGATGTTGCCCGTGCTGGCTGCGCGCGCATCGGCAGGCCGCATGGTGGCGGCAGCATCGGCCGCTCCAGAGGCCAGACAGGCCTCTAGGCCATCAGCAAAGACCGTACGCGGTGCCGACCGCAAGGTCTTGGCAAGGTCGCCCTCCCTTGCCAAGGTGACAAGTCAAGGCAAGAACAAGAATGCTGTCACCGTGGCCGCCAGGCGCGATGTGCCGGCCAAGTTGCGCGTGCGTGGCACGGTGGCCAAGTCGCGCGCCGCACCCCGCAGGGCTTGAAGGCCCCGCACCGGCCGGTAAAACAAACCGCCCCGGCGGTCAGCCGCCGAGAAAGTCCTTCTTGCCCAGTTCGACGCCCGCGTGGCGCAGCAGCGCATACGTGACCGTGGTGTGAAAGTACAGATTGGGCAACACAAAATGCTTGAGGTAGTTTTCGCCGCTGAAGCGCAGCGGGTCGCCGGTGCGCATGGGCAAGACGATCTCTCGGCTTTCGCTGCCCTCGAACTGCTGCGGCACAAACGTCTGCACGGAGTCAGACGCACGCCGCACGCGGGCTCGCAAGTCGTCGAGCGACGCTTCGTTGTCGTCCCATTTCGGCACCTCCAGTCCCGCCAGGCGCGCCACGCATCCTTTGGCGCCGTCGGTGGCGATCTGCACCTGGCGCGTCAGCGGCAGCATATCGGGCGCCAGGCGCATGCCCAGGTAATTGGCAGGGTCGAACCGGCGCGCCTCGGCGTGGGCCTGCGCCTTGTCCAGCCAAGACAGCGTGTTGGCAAACATGCGTACAAAAACCGGCACGCTGCTGTTGTGCATCGTCAGGCTCATGAGGGGTCTCCTGGTGTTGATCGACAAGCGGCTCATGCTATCGCCAGCGGCCTGTGTGCGCTGCGGCGGTTGAAATTCATCACTTTCCCGACATGAACATCATCATCCTCGACGACTACCAGGACGCCGTGCGCAAGCTCGATTGCGCCAAGCTGCTGGAGCCTTACAACGCCAAGGTCTTCACCAATACCGTCAAGGGCCTGGGCCAGCTGTCGGTGCGCCTGCGCGACGCAGACGTGCTGGTGCCGATCCGCGAGCGCACGCAGTTTCCGCGCGCGCTGATCGAAAAGCTGCCGCGCCTGAAACTCATCTCGCAGACCGGGCGCGTGGGTTCACATATCGACGTCGAGGCCGCCACGCGCCAGGGTGTAGCGGTGGCTGAAGGTGTGGGTTCGCCCGTGGCGCCCGCCGAGCTGACCTGGGCGCTGATCATGGCCGCGATGCGGCGGCTGCCGCAGTACATCGGCAACCTCAAACACGGCGCCTGGCAACAGTCGGGGCTGAAGGCGGCGTCGATGCCAGGCAACTTCGGCCTGGGCATGGTGCTGGCCGGCAAGACCCTGGGCATCTGGGGCTATGGCCGCATCGGACGCCTGGTGGCCGGCTATGGCAAGGCCTTTGGCATGCGTGTCGTGGTGTGGGGCAGCGCGGACAGCCAGACGCGCGCGCTGGCCGATGGGCATGAGGTGGCGGCAGGGCAAGCCGCACTGTTCCAGCAGTCCGACGTGCTCAGCCTGCACTTGCGGCTGAGCGACACCACACGCGGCCTGGTGACGCTGGAGAACCTGTCGAGCATGAAGCCCACCGCGCTGCTGGTGAACACCTCGCGCGCCGAACTGGTGGAAGACCACGCGCTGGTGGCGGCACTGAACCGCGGGCGGCCAGGCATGGCCGCCGTGGACGTGTTCGAGAGCGAACCCATCCTGCAAGGGCACCCGCTGCTGCGGCTGGAAAACGCAGTCTGCACGCCGCACATCGGTTACGTCGAGCAAGACAGCTATGAGAAGTACTTCCGCGCCGCGTTTGAAAACGTCGTCAACTTCATCGAAAAGCGGCCCACCGCTTTGCTCAACCCCGAGGCCATGAAGGTGCTGCGCTGAGTCGGACATGATGAAAGGCTGCGTTTGTCAGCACCCCGCCAACTGATCGACGGCCGGCGCCGGACTTGCACGTGAGCAGCAACGACGTCGATCTGGCGCCAGCACCGTCGGCCCCGTCGCCTGCGCAGCTGTTCCGTGCCTTCACGCATCTGGCCTTGCAAGGGTTTGGCGGCGTGCTGCCGGTGGCGCAACAGGAGCTGGTGGAAAAGCGCCGCTGGGTGGGGCGCGAAGACTTTCTCGCCATGCTGTCGCTGGCGCAGGTGCTGCCCGGGCCGAACGTCATCAACCTGGCCCTGATGGTGGGCGACCGCTTCGCCGGTACACGCGGTGCTCTGGCTTCATTGGCCGGCATCCTGTGTGCACCGCTGGTGCTGGTGCTGGCGCTGGCCATGGTGGTGCAACAACTGCAGCATTGGCCGTGGGTAACGGGCGCGCTGCGGGGCATGGGCGTGGTGGCTGCCGGGCTGGTGGTGGTCACGGCACTGCGCTTGGCCACGGGGCTGCGCGGCAACGCCATGGGGCGCGCCTGGTGCGCTGCACTGGTGGCCGCAACCATGGTGGCCGTGGCGCTGTTGCAGTGGCCGCTGGTGGGCGTGGTGCTGGGGCTGGGTGGCGCTGCCTGTTGCGCGGCCTGGTTCAAGGTCGGCGGCGAGGGCACCAATCCCTGATGGACACGACCACCTGGACCACCTTGGCCTGGGGTGCGGGGGGCTTCCATTCCGCGCAGTGGCTGCAGCTCTTTGGCCACTTTGCGCTGCTGTCCTTGCTGGCGGTCGGCGGTGCGATGACCACCGCCCCCGACATGCACCGCTACATCGTGAACCAACACGGCTGGCTCACCGACGCGCAGTTCGCCGCATCGGTCGCGCTGGCGCAGGCCGCGCCCGGCCCCAATGTGATGTTCGTGGCCGTCATCGGCTTCAACGTTGCCGGTCTGGCTGGCGCGGTGGCGACGCTGACCGGCACGCTGCTGCCATCGACGACGCTGGCGCTGGTTGTCACGCGATGGGGCCGCAGGAACGAACGCTCGCGCGCCTTGCGCGCCTTCAACACCGGCCTAGCACCCATCACCATCGGCCTGCTGCTGGCCACGGGCTGGGTGCTGCTGCGGCCCAGCGGCGGACAAGTGGCCGCGTTGGCGCTGGCCTCGGCCACCGTGGTGCTGATGATGCGAACGAAGATCAGCCCGGTGTGGCCGATGGCCGCCGGCGCGATGGTCGGCGCCGCGGGCTTCGTGTAACAAGCGCCGCAACCGGGCGCGGCCCGGGTCAGCGCCGGCGGCGCTGGCGCATCGCCTCGAACAGGCACACACCGGCGGCGACCGACACGTTGAGGCTTTCCACCGCGCCGGCCATCGGGATGTGCACCAGATGGTCACAGGTCTTGCGCGTGAGCTGGCGCATGCCCTGCCCTTCTGCACCCAGCACCAGCGCCACCGGGCCGCTGAGGTCGACGTCGTACAGGCTGTCGGTGGCGTCTTCGGTGGTTCCTATGACCCGAATGTCGCGTTCCTTCAGTTCACCGAGCACGCGGGCCAGGTTCGTCACCATCAGGTAGGGCACTGTCTCAGCAGCACCACTGGCCACCTTGGCCACCGTGGCGTTGATGCCCACCGCGTGGTCCTTGGGCGCCACCACGGCGTGCGCACCGGCACCGTCGGCCACGCGCAGGCAGGCGCCGAGGTTGTGCGGGTCGGTCACGCCGTCCAGCACCAGCACCAGCGGTGGCCCCTGAATCGCATCGAGCACGTCGTCCAGCGAATGGCCCAGCGCCAGGGGCGACACCCGCGCCACCACACCCTGGTGGCGTGTGCCACCGGCCAGTTGCGCCAGCCGTTCGCCGTCGCTGTCCACCAGCCGCGCACCCGCATCTTGTGCACGCTGCACAAACTGGCGCATGCGCGCATCGCGACGTGCGCTGTCGACATGAATCTCGATGACGGACTGCGGCGCTGTCTTCAGCCGCACGGTGACGGCATGGAAGCCGAAAAGGACCTTGGTGCTCATGACTGCATGCTAACGGGCCCGACCACGGCGCGGCCGCTTACCACCAGCCCAGCTGGCGCCCCGCCAGCAAGCCGCCCAGCAGCACCGGCTGGTGCAGCATGTAAAAGCTGAGCGACCAGCGTCCCAGCGTGGCCATCGGCGCCAGCGGCCTTGGCAGCGGCTGCGCCAGCCAGGGCTGCCTGCGTTTCAGCCCGGCATGCCCGACAGCCAGCCCCAGCAGCATCACGCCCAGCCAGGGCAGCACGGGCACCCAGTCTTCGGTGATGGGTGGGCGCGTCACCAGGCCCACCCAATGCGTCCACGCGGTATCGAAGAAGGGGTGCTTGACCCACACCGGCAGCAGCAAGGCCACCACGCCCAAGCCGGCCCACAGCAGCGGGCGCGCGGTCAGCCCCAGTGCCAGCAGCCGCGCCAACACCAGCATCACGGCCAGCCCGTGCAAGACGCCAAAGCCGATCCAGCTCTTGGGAAACATCAGTGCCGAACCCGCACTCACCAGCACGGCGCAACCGGCCACCTGCGCCCACCGGCGCCAGAAACGCGGCCAGCCCTGCCCTTGCCGCAAGGCCACGGCCATCGACAGGCCGGCGCAGAACACGAACAGCGTGACGATGGCGCCTCGCTGCCAGGTCCAGAGCGGGTCGCTGAAGAAGTACTGGCGCGGCTTGATCAACCCCAGGTGGTTGAGATCGAAACAGAAGTGATAGATCGCCATCCACAGCACGGCCACGCCACGCAGGGCGTCAAGCCGGTCGTAGCGCCCCGTGCCACCGGGAACGGGCCCCACACTCGAAGCGGTTGGTGCAGCGGTGGCCATCAAGCGGTCTTCTCATAGACGTCGCTGAAACCCTGGCCGTCCCAGGCATAGAGCAGGTATGCCGCGTGCACGCACTGGCTGGCGCCCTGGGGCCTGAACAGGCCCACACACTGGCCGCCGGGCTGGCGCACGCTGCGGTAGGCCACGCCAGCCGAGCGCAGCGCATGCAGCCGCGCACCCCATTCCCGCGAGACCCCATAGCTGTCGCTGGCATGCACCTGGGCAGGTACTGCCCCCAGTGGCCGCAGGTCGTGCAGGCGCGCGTCGATGGCCACCTTGTACAGGCGCATCGGCAGGTGCATGGCGGCCTGCTGCGTGGCCGCCAGAAAGCGGGCGTGGTGGTAGCGCGTCTCGGCCACCGCGGTCGTGCGGTCACGCGCGGCGTAAAAGACACCGAAACTGCCGTCGGAGAACCGGCTGCCTTCGGTGTTGACGTGCGTGAAAGCCGCCATGATCGGCCCGCTGCCCGGGCCGTACACGCGGTCGGCCGGCGCCACGCGCTCGATGTGCCCGAGCTCGTCGCGCAGCCGCTCATTGGTCATGGCCTCCAGGGCATACAGGGCGTCGAAGTCGGCGGCGTCGGCGACACGGTCGAACAGGTTGATGGCCGGGTAACGTGTGGGCACGATGCGGCAGGCCTGGGCCCAGCGCACGCGGCGCAGTTCGGGCAGCGCCGGGTGGTCGGGCCCTGGCGCAGGGCCGGCAGACGATTCAGACTGCATGAACCACGGCGCCAATTGGGCCGGCCCCGCCTGACGGCAAGAAACGGGCGCGCGCAACCGTCAAGACCAGCCGCCGCCGCGCACACCATCCAGATAGCGGCGCACCAGGTTCAGATCGGCCACGTTGCCGGCCAGCATGCGGTCCAGTGCCGAACGGCCACCAAACAGGGGCGCCGTGTTGGGCCGGCGCACCCAGGCGTCGGCCGCCTGCGCGTCGGGCAGCAGCATCTGCAGACTCTTGTAAACGCCCAGCAGATTGGACAGGCGTTCCAGCGTATCGCGGGGCAGCGTGGCCTTGTCGGGAAGCTTTCGCCAGGCAAAGTAGGTGGACCGCGGCGGCTGGCCCAGCAGCGCCAGCTGTTCGTCGACCGTCAGGCCCCAGGCCTGAGCGATGCGCGCAAACGCGCGCAGGCCGGCGGCACCCAGTTGCTGTGAATCCACGGCAGCCGCGCCTGCATATCGCGGCGCCGGCTCTTCCAGTCGAAGCGCACCCATCGCAGTCCTGTTGAAGACAATGATGGCATCATAGTCCAGAACTGGACTGATGGGCAAGAGGCGGTCTGACCCCTCCCGAACAACCCGTTGGCCCTGCCTGCGGGGCGTTTCACCGCCGCGGCAACTGAAGCCGAACTTCGCGATTGATGAGCTGAAGCTCTGCCAGCGTGGCCTCGATGTCGGTCTTGCGCTGCGTCAGCGTCGCTATCGCAGCGTCGGTCTTGTCCAGCACGTAGCGCAACTGCTGAGACCGCCCTTCGCCATGGGCGCCGTAAAGGTCGAGGTAGTGCTTGATGTCGGCCAACGACGCCCCGATGGCCTTGCTGCGCACGATCAATGCAAGTCGGGCGCGGTCTCGTCGCGTGTAGACGCGGGCACCATTGACACGCCGCGGTGCGAGCAGGCCTTTGTCCTCGTAAAACCGGATCGTGCGCAAGGTGATGCCGAATTCACGGCACAACTCGGTGATGCCGAAGAGCTCGTCACCGTCGCCGCCGCGGTGAGCGTCCACCGCCTCACGCGCCGACACGCTTTCCGCGGGCGGGCGCGTGGCGTTGCGGGGCCGGGAGACCACCATCACCAGCGCCGGCGCTCAGACCACGCGCTGCAGCTTCATGGCCACGCTCATGTCGCCGCTGACCTTGAATTTGCCCATCATGAAGCCAGTGGCCGGTTCCAGTTCACCCGTGAGCAAGGCACCCAGGTTGGCCAGCGTGATGGCCACTGTGCAGTCGGCTTCCTTGTCTTCGTTGCTCACCGAATTCGGCACACCCTTGCCGTCGATGTAAGCCACGCCGTCGGCGCCGCAGTCGAATTTCAGCGTGGCATTCAGGCCGCTGGAGTCGCCCACTTTGGCGCGCAGGGCTTCGGTGCAGGCTTGCAGATCCATGATGCTCTTTCGAATGTGGATGTCGAGACCGCCGATGCTATCGAATGACCATGCAGCATGCATACGAGAAATCACCTATGTGGAATCCAGTTGACGTATACGTCACCCATTCACTACATTCATGCTGCAGCAACGCCTGACCCTGCCATGTGGGCAGCCCGAAGGCGGCTGTCGCCCGTCGAACCACTGAGCCTCCATGACTGAACTGCCCCAAAGCCGATACCGCAGCATCTTTCACCCCGCGCTCTTTGCCGGCCAGGTGCACTGGGTCACGGGCGGCGGCAGCGGCATCGGCCGCTGCGTGGCGCACGAACTGGCCAGCCTGGGCGCCACGGTCGTCATCAGCGGTCGCACACAGGCCAAGCTCGACGCGGTGGCGGCCGAGATCGCCGCCGATGGCGGCACTTGCCACAGCTCGGCTTTCGACATCCGCGACGAAGAGGCCGTGAAGGCTGGCGTGGCCGCCGTGCTGGCACAGCACGGGCCCGTGACGGGGCTGGTGAACAACGCCGGCGGGCAGTTTCCAGCGCCGCTGCTGGCCATCAGCAAGAAGGGTTTCGACGCCGTCGTCGCCAACAACCTGACCGGTGGTTTCCTGATGATGCGCGAGCTCTTCAACCAGTGCATGCAGCAGCATGGCGGCTCGGTGGTCAACATGACGGCCGACTTCCGCAACGGCATGCCCGGCATGGGCCACAGCGGTGCCGCACGCGCGGGCATGAGCAACCTCACCATGACGGCGGCCTTCGAATGGGCACACGCCGGCGTGCGCGTCAATGCCGTGGCGCCGGGCTGGATCGCCAGCAGCGGCATGGACACCTATGGCGGTGCGATGAGGGCCTTCATACCGAAGCTGAAGAACCATGTGCCGCTGCGGCGCATGGGCGTCGAAGCCGAGGTCAGCGCAGCCATCGTCTTCCTGCTGTCACCGGGCGCGGCCTTCATCTCGGGCGTGACACTGCAGATCGACGGCGCGGCGTCGCTGGGCAGCGAGATCTTTCCTCTCGGCACCGAGTCGCGATCCACCGCTTTCGACGGTTTCCACCGTGCGGTCACACCCGAGGCGCTGAAGTAATGCCCCGCCTGGCCTCGGCACTGGACGCCCGTTCGCCGCGCTTTGCTGCCAATGTGCAGCGCATGCAGGAACGCCTGGCCGAAGCACAAGCGCTGCAGGCCCTGGTGGTGAAGGAAAGCGAGAGCAAGCACGACAAGTTCGAGCAACGAGGCCAGCTGTTGCCGCGTGAACGCGTGGCGAGGCTGCTGGACCGCGGCAGCGAGTTTCTGGAACTCAGCCCACTGGCCGGCCTGGGCATGCACGACGACGACGGCAAGAAAAGCGTGATGGGCGGCGGCAGCATCGTCGGCATCGGCGTGGTGGCCGGCAAGCGCGTGCTCATCAGCGCCAGCGACAGCGCGGTGAAGGGCGGCACGGTCGCACCGATGGGACTGAAGAAGGCGCTGCGCGCGCAGGAACTGGCGGCACAGAACAAGCTGCCGCTCATTGCGCTGGTGGAAAGCGGCGGCGCCAACCTGATGTACCAGGCCGAGATCTTTGTCGACGGCGGCCGCACCTTTGCCAACCAGGCGCGCCTGTCGGCTGCCGGCATACCGCAGATCGCGGTGGTGCACGGCTCGTCCACCGCGGGCGGCGCCTATCTGCCGGGCCTGAGCGACTACGTGGTGCTGGTCAAGGGCCGCAGCAGCATCTACCTGGCCGGGCCCCCGCTGGTGAAGGCCGCCATCGGGGAAGACGCCAGCGACGAAGAACTGGGCGGTGCCCAGATGCACGCCGAGATCACCGGCCTGGGTGAATACATCACCGAGAACGACGCCCACGCCATCGCGCTGACGCGCGAGATCGTGGACAAGCTGCCCTGGGACCTGGTGCCAGCAGCGGCCGAGGCCCAGCCCCCGCTGTTTGCAGCCGAAGAGTTGATGGGCGTGGTGCCCGCCGACGAACGCGAACCCTACGACGTGCGCGAGGTGCTGGCGCGGCTGGTCGACGGCTCCGACTTCCTGGAGTTCAAGACCAGCTATGCCGCCGACACCGTGTGTGGGCACGCCCGCATCCAGGGCCACTCGGTGGGCCTGATCGGCAACAACGGCCCGATACAGCCGGCGGGCAGCACCAAGGCGGCGCAATTCATCCAGCTGTGTGACCAATCCGGCACGCCGCTGGTCTTTCTGCAGAACACCACCGGCTACATGGTCGGCAAGGCGGCCGAACAGGCCGGCGCCATCAAGCACGGCAGCAAGATGATCCAGGCGGTGGCCAATGCGCGCGTGCCCAAGTTCACCATCGTGCTGGGCGGCAGTTTCGGCGCCGGCAACTACGGCATGTGCGGGCGCGGTTTCGACCCACGTTTCATCTTCACCTGGCCCAGCGCCCGCACCGCCGTGATGGGCGGTGCACAGGCGGCCCAGGTGATGGACATCCTGAACCGCAGCAAGCTGCAGCGCATGGGCCTGCCGGCCAACGACGAAGCGCTGGCCGCCATGAGCGACGCGCTGCGCAAACGCCTGGACGCCGAGAGCCATGTGCTCTTCGGCACCGCCCGCCTGTGGGACGACGGCATCATCGACCCGCGTGACACACGCCGCATCCTGGCCCTGTGCCTGGCGCTGGCGCAAGAAGCCGAACACCGCACCCTGCGCGCCAACACGTTTGGCGTTGCACGACTCTAGGAAGACCCATGAA
>JANOZF010000079.1:0-3197 GCA_031429255.1 Rubrivivax sp. | reverse complement strand
ATTACATCCCCCGCGGCAGTCCTGCGCGCGCAGCGGCACGTGGACCACTCGATCACAACGCTACGCCATAGCCTCAGCTACGAACTGATCGCGCGACTCGGGCAGTGCCCCTGCTGCGGCAGAGCAAGCGCGAAACTTCTCGTGTGACACAGTAAGATTAGGCCGTTTCGGAAAACCAGCGCAACAAGAACGGGTGCCAGTCAGCGGTCGGTGATGTGGGCCGGTACCGACCCTGATGAGACATTCGCTTTCCTGATCTCCGCGCCCCGAAGCTGCCGGTCGGACCCGCACACAGGCACCCGTTGGCGGCACCGCCGCAGAGGGCACAAATCGGCAAGCGGCACAAAGGGCGATTGAGGCGCAGGGCCCGGTTTGAGACCGAGCGGGCTCACCACTTCCGGAGCCCCGCGTGTAAGCCACGGTGCAACAGGTGCAGCAGCCCCAGCGGGCTCCGGATGGCACCCGGGTCTCCACTACGAGCGCCACCGCCCCGGCATGCTGGCGATAAAAAAACGCGGCTGGCAGCACCTGAAACTGTTTTCGGACCTGGACGGTCACTTTGCCCGCGACTGTGTGAGTGCGGAAGAAGAAGACATGCCAGCCTTCAATGTGTTCACCCGCCGCGATGGCAGCATGCGCCACTTCTGGAGTGGCGAACGGGCGGCAATACCACGGACCCAGGTCAGGATCCGCGCGGCGCACCCGACTTGATGCCGCTGCGGACGACTCCTGTCAACACACCCGAAGGGCGCGGCGGCGATTGGCACCCGCAATTGCATTACGGCCCGCACAGCGCCGCAGAGGTCAAATGAGAATGACGTTCGCGACCTCGCCGTCACGACGAACGCTCAGGCGTACGTCAGTTCGCCCGTCTTGCCGCGGAACACGCGGTACGAAAAGATCGTGTAGCCGGCGATGGCCGGCACCGAGATGCAGGCGCCGACCAGGATGACCTTCAGCGCCGCCGTGCTATTGGCGGCCTGCCACAAGGTCAGCTGGTCGAGCACCACGTAGGGATAGATGCTGTAGGCCAGGCCCAGAAAGCCCAGCACGAAGACCAGGATCAGCAGCACGAAGGGCAGCCAGCACAGCGCGCCCAGCACCTGCCGCGTCCTGAGCACCGCCAGCACCGCCAGCAGGCTGGCGCCGGTCATCAGCGGGATGGCCATCAGCGCGATGATCTCTGGCAGCGCGAACCAACGCTCGCGCACCGTGGCGCTGACCCAGGGCGTGGCCATCGAGATCAGCACCAGCCCCGCGACCATCGGGGCCCAGGCGGTGCGTGCCCAGCCCACCGCGCGCTGCTGCAGTTCGCCCTCGGTCTTCATGACCAGCCAGGCCGCGCCGACCAGCACATAGGCCATCGGCAAAGCCAGCGCGATGGCCGCGGCAAACAACGGATAGTTCCAGCCCGTGCCGAAGCCGCTGACATAGCGCCCGAGCATCCAGCCCTGCGACACCGCGGCCAGCGTGGAGCCGGCGAAGAACAGCCGGTCCCAGGTCTGCTTGTGCGTGTCCTTGGCCTTGACGCGGAAGTCGAAGGCCACGCCGCGCAGCGTCAGCCCGATCAGCATCAGCGTCACCGGCAGGTAGAGCTCGCCCAGCACCAGCCCGTGGGCCTTCGGGAAGGCCACCAGCAGGATGCCCACGCCCAGCACCAGCCAGGTTTCGTTGGCATCCCAGAAGGGGCCGATGGACGCGATCATCATGTCCTTCTCGGCGTCGGTGGCACGGTGCATCAGCATGCCCACGCCGAGGTCGTAGCCGTCGCTGATGACGTAGATCAGCATCGAGACGCCCATCAGGGCCATGAAGATCACCGGCAGCGCGGCTTCGAAGCTCATCACGTTCATGCGGTGGCTCCCGGGACGACAGGCGAGGTGCTGGCACCGGCAGGCGTGACGGCCTGCTCGACGGCGTCCATCTGCAGCACTTCCTCGGGCTTCTCGGCCATGTACTTGAGCACGCTCACATAAGCCACGATCAGCGACGCGTAAAGCAGCAGGTACAGCACGAGCGTGAAGCCGATCATGGCCGACGGCACGGTGCTGACCACGTCGGCCGTGCGCACCAGGCCATGCACGATGAAGGGCTGGCGGCCGATCTCGGTGACGTACCAGCCGGCCACCGTCGCCACCCAGCCCGAAAAGGTCATGCCGGCAAACAGCCACAGCACGGGGCGCGGCAGGCCCGCCGGCTGCCACTTCGCACGCCGCAGCAGCCACCAGCCGAGCCAGCTGGTGGCCAGCATCAGCATGCCCGTGCCGACCATGATGCGAAAGCAGAAGAACACCGGCAGGGGCGGTGGGTGCGCACCGATGAAGCTGTTCAGGCCCTTGATCTCGCCATCGAGATCGTGCGTCAGGATCAGGCTGGCGAGCTTGGGCACCTGGATCTCGAAGTGGTTCATGCGCCTGTCGGCGTCTGGCACGGCAAACAGCAGCAGCGGCGCGCCGCGCTGGGTTTCCCACACGCCTTCCATCGCCGCGACCTTGGCCGGCTGGTGCTTCAGCGTGTTCAGTCCGTGCAGGTCGCCGACGAAGATCTGCACCGGGATCAGCACCGCCGCCAGCGTCAAGCCGACACGCATCACACGTGGCGCCGAACGCTGCGCCACCTGTCGCAGCACCTGCCAGGCCGACAGGCCGACGAGCAGGAAGGCGCAGGTCAGCCCCGCAGCCAGCATCACATGCGTGAAGCGGTACGGGAATGACGGGCTGAAGATGACGTCGAACCAGCTCTTGACCTGGAAATGGCCGTCGACGATCTCGTGCCCCGCCGGGGTCTGCATCCACGAGTTCAGCGCCAGGATCCAGAAAGCCGACAGGCTGGTGCCGAAAGCCACCATGAAGGTCGACATCAAGTGCACCCTCTCGCTCACCTTGCCGTGCCCGAACAGCATCACGCCGAGGAAACCGGCTTCGAGAAAGAACGCGGTCAGCACCTCGTAGCCCAGCAAGGGCCCTGCGATGTCGCCCACGCGTTCCATGAAACCCGGCCAGTTGGTGCCGAACTGGAAGCTCATCGTGATGCCGCTGACCACCCCCAAGGCGAAAGTCAGCGCGAAGACCTTGGTCCAGAAGCGGTAGGCATCCAGCCAGCCCTGGGCCGCAGCGGCGTCGGCTTTGCGCAGCGACAGCCAGCGCCAGCGGAAGAACAACAGCAGCCAGCCCAGGCCGATGCTGATGGTGGGGAAC
>JANOZF010000078.1:0-3344 GCA_031429255.1 Rubrivivax sp. | reverse complement strand
GCGATTGTCCCGCAGCCACCATCAGCCCCGCCCGGCCGGGGTCAAAGACGTGGACCTGACGGGCAGAAAGGCAGCCGCCAGCACCAAGGCCAGCAGGGAGCCGGGCGCCACCACGCGCCCCACCGCAGACAGCGCCGGGATGCTGGAAAAGGCGATCAAGCCAAAGCCGAGCACCGTGGTCAGGTTGGCCAGCAACAGCGACGCCAGCATGTCTTCGTCCACGTCGTCGCGCTGGCGCAGCATGTCGAAGAACAGCGCGTAGTTGGAGCCCACCGCCACCACCAGCAGCAAACTCACCAGGTGCAGGATGCCCAGGTGCACCTGCAGCAGCGCCAGCGCACCCATGGTCAGCAGCACGGCCCACACCAGCGGCAGGCACACCGCCAGCAGCCGTGGCAGCGAACGCAATGTCAGCGCCATCAACAGCACCACCGCCCCGGCACCCAGCAAGGCCTGGTCGCGCGCCTCGCCCAGGTAGCGTGCATACAGGCGCTTGAGTTCGGCGCCAATCTCGATGACCTGCGGGCCCTGCGCCACATCCGTGCCTTGCAACGCGCCGCGCACCGCCGCGATGTCGATCTCCTGGCCCTCGGCCGCGCCCAGCACCGGCTGCAGTGGCAGCAGCGCGGTCCAGCTGCCATCGGCGCGCGGCATCAGCAGCGCTTCGGCCAGCGGCGCCAGCGCCGTGCCGCGCAGCGAGTCGGCGGTGATCGGTGCCCGCGTGCGGGCGGCCTGCACTTCGGCGACAAACGGCGCCAGGCGTTCGGCGCCCAGCGGCAGGCCCACGGTGGCGCTGGCCAGTGCCGCCTGCAGCTGGGCGGCATCGGGCAGGCTGGCCAGGCGGCGCTGCTGCGTCTGCAGGCTGGGCAGCCAGCGCGTGACGCTGCCGTAGCCGCCGATGGCACCCTGGTCGGCGAGTGTGTCGAGCCTGGCCGCCGCACTCTCCGCGGCCTGCAGTGTGGCTTGCAGGTCGGCGCCGCGCACGACGACCAGCGCGCGCGCGTCGCCCGCACTCAGGTCGGCGCGCAGGCTGGCGTCCAGCGCCAGGGCCTCTTGTGACACGGGGCTGAGCGAGCTGAGTTCAGCCTCCCACAACACCGTGCGCTGCTGCCACAACACGGTGGCCGCCAGCAGGCCCAGCGCCACCAGCGGCCAGCGCAGCCGGGGCAGCCCCGCCACCAGCCGGCCGCTGAGGCGGCCGAGCGGCGCGCGCAAGCCCCCCTGCGCCGCGCCATGGGGCATCAACAGTGGCATCACATAACGCATGAAGATCACGGCACTGACCAGTCCGGCCACCGAGAACACGCCCAGCTGCGCCAGCCCCGGGAAGCCCGAAAACACCAGCGCCGCGAACCCGCACACGCTGGTCAGCAGCCCCAGCCGCACCGTGGGCCATCCGCTGCGCAGCCAGGCCTGCCAACCGCCGGCGCGGGCCTGCATCAAGTAGTAGATGGCGTAGTCCACGGCCTCGCCGATCAGCGTGGCGCCGAAGCCCAGCGTGATGCCGTGCACGCCACCAAACAGCACGCTGACGGCGGTGATGCCGCCGACGACACCGGTGACCACCGGCAGCAGCGCCACGCCCAGCGCCTTCAAGGATCCGAAGGCCAGCAACAGCACCGCGCTCATCAGCACCGTGCCGGCAATGGCCAGCCAGTGCACCTCGCGTTCGATGCGCGCACGGCTGTCGACGCTGAACACCGGCGCACCACTCACCTTCAGCACCAGGCCGGGTTTCCGGACCTTGGCAAAGGCGGTCTGCACCTGCTCGATGGCCCGCTGCTGCGCGTCCAGATCGGCGCCCGCGGCCTTGCTGATGGCCACCAGCAGCGCGCGCGGGTCTTGCTGGCCCCGCTGCCGCGAAAACCACACGCCGTGTTCGGTGTGCGGTGCGGTGGTGGGAATCAGCGCTTCACCAATGCGCAGCGTCTCGCCGGTGGGGTCGCGCTCGAACAGCGGTTTCACCATCTGACCGGCCGGCGTGCCCAGCAGCGACAGCGATTCCTGAATGCCCTGGCGCAGCCCTGCGGCGGTGAAGCGCTGCGCCTCCACCGCCGGGCTGAGCAGGTACCGGTTGTCGAAGATCCAGCTGCCGATCTTCTCGAAACCATCGGTCTGGCCGTTCTGCACCTGTTCGAACAGGCCGCTGGCGCGCAACGCAGCGGCCAGGTCCATCGAAGCCTGCGCGCGGCTCAGGCTGTCGGCGCCTTCGATGCCCAGCAACAGCGTGCGTGCCGGCACACCACTCTGCAGTTGCTCGGTCAGCACCCGCTGGCGCGCGTCGGGGTTGGCCGGCAGGAAGGCCGACAGGTCTGCCGTGAAGGGCGTGCGCACGATCTGCAGCGCTGCCGCGGCCAGCAGCAGCAGCCACACCAGCAAGGGCAGCCAGCGGCGGCGTGCGGGCCCGGCTGGCGTGGGCAGTGGCGACCGGTCTGCGGTGCTCACGGTGGGCTGCCGCCCGTTTCCGCTGCCCGGCAGCAGAGGCCACCACGAACACCACGAACACCGCTCACGGTTTTTCGCCTGCCAATGGCCGCGGCGGCTGCACCGACATCAGCGAACGGTCGCCGCCACTCAGCCACAGCCCGACACTGCGCACGTCGGCGTTCTGGCCCGAGATCTGCAGCTCGCGCACCTGCGTGGCCAGCCGGGCGTCACGCGGCACCAGCGTCAAGGTCCACAGCGCCGGCCCGCCCTCCACCTTCACCGTGAAGTTCCTCTGCAGCGTGCTGGCATTGCCGGTGAGCGTGGCGCGCACGGCTTCCACCAGCGCGGTGAGTTCGGGCACGCTGTCCAGCGCCATCTGGCGCGTGCGCGTGCCGCGCTTGAGCGTGATGGTGTTGCCTTCCACCAGCATCGACTCGGCCACCGGCTCCAGCGTGTGGCGTGCAAAGCGGTCGGGTGCCTTGAAGGTGAGCGTGCCGCTGGCACGCAGCGGGCTGTCGAAGCCGCTGACAAAACGTTCTTCGGTGAAGCTGGCTTCGCCGCTCTTTCGCGCGGCCAGCAGCCCTGCCAGCGTGGGCAGGTCGAAGGCGGCCCAGCAGGGTGCGGCGCAGGCCCACAGCAGCAAGGCGGGCGCCACCAGGCGCCATGGGCTACGCCGCTTCATGGGGGCTCTTGTCATGGTCTGCAGCGGTGTCCTCGGCCCAGTAGTCATAGAAATTGAACCAGTTGTAAGGGGCTTCGCGGCACAGCGCCTCCAACCGCGCCACGTAGGCGTGCAGCGTGTCCAGCACCAGCTGGTCCCGCGCTGCAGCCTCTGACGGCAGTTGGCGAAAGTCGGCCAGTGTCTCGAAGCGCACGTCGTAACGGCGCCCGCCCAGGTACAGCCCGGCCATGAAGAT
>JANOZF010000077.1:0-12914 GCA_031429255.1 Rubrivivax sp. | reverse complement strand
GCGATCGGCCACGAACTCAAACTCATCGCCACGCAGTTGCTGCCCGGCTTCAAGACACCGCCAGACGAGGCACAACGCACACCGTCCTGAAATGCCCGCTCGCCAGCCCTTCTCCATCGACCCAGGGTGTTCGAGCGAAGGATTTTCCGTTGCACAATCCTCCCCCTCAGCCCCAACCTGCGCCGCAGCCAGACCCCTGTGCCCATGACCTACGAGCTGCACGCCGCCGTGGATCCGGGCCGTGCCCGCAGCAACAACGAAGATTCGGTGGCCCTGGACGAGTCAGTGGGCTTGGCCGTGCTGGCCGATGGCATGGGGGGCTACAACGCCGGCGAAGTGGCCAGCAACATGGCCACCAGTTTCGTCAGCACCGAACTGGGCCGCTGGCTGCGCGAGGCCAGCGTCCAGGCCAGCGACGCCGAAGTCAAGCGCGCGATGGACATCTGCGTCGACAACGCCAACCGGGCCATCTTCAACGCCGCCAACGTCAACGCCCAATACGCCGGCATGGGTACTACACTGGTTTTGGCCGTGTTTCGCGAAGACCGTGTGATCCTGGGCCACGTGGGCGACTCGCGCTGCTACCGCCTGCGTGGCGGGCGGCTGCAGCAGATCACGCGCGACCACTCGCTGCTGCAGGAGCAGATCGACGCCGGCCTGATCACGCCCGAACAAGCCGCGTTTTCGGCCAACAAGAACCTGGTGACGCGCGCCGTGGGTGTTGAAGACACCGTTCTGCTCGAAACCCATGCACACGATGCGCAAGGCGGAGACCTCTATCTGATGTGTTCAGACGGGCTGTCCGACATGCTGGACGACGACGCCATCGCCACCGTGATGGGCAGCCATGAATCGCTGCAAAGTGCTTGTGCAGCGCTGGTGGCTGCCGCAAACGACGCGGGCGGCAAGGATAATATCTCTGTCATCCTGGTGCGCGCCGGGGGGTCCGCCGGGGTATCGTCACGGCCTTGGTGGCCATTCAGACGGTGAATTCAGGCTCGATAACGCTTGCCGCTGGCTGGCGACCCGGGTACAAAGATGCATGTGGCCAGCTGCCTGCGGCAGTGGCTTGAATTGAGGGTAGGCATGGGCAAGCTGGTGGTTTCGCTCGACGGTGTGGTGATCAAGGAAGTCCAGATCACAAAGGACAAGACCACCCTCGGTCGGCGCCCGTACAACGATATCGTGATCGACAACCTCGCGGTCAGCGGCGAGCATGCGGTGCTGCAGATGGTGGGTGGCGATGTCTTCATCGAAGACCTGAACAGCACCAACGGCACCTACATCAACGGCAAGGCGGTCAAGAAGCAGCTGCTCACGCACAACGACACTGTCGAGATCGGCAAGTACAAGATCAAGTACCTGGTCGACGAGAGTGGGGAATACGAAAAAACGATGATCATGCGGCCGTCCGGAGCCGCCAGCGCGCAGGCCTCGGCACTGGCGGCGCAGGCTGCCGGCATGGGCAGTGCGCCGTCAGGCATGGCGACGCCAGAGGCGGCCATGCATTCGGCATCCATCAAGGTGCTCAACGGCGCAGCGGCTGGCCGCGAGGTCTCTTTGACCAAGGTCGTGACCACCGTCGGCAAGCCCGGCGTCCAAGTAGCTTCCATCACCCGCCGGCCGGGGGGGTTTGCCTTCTCGCATGTCGAAGGTGCCAGTCGCCCCAGCATCAACGGCGTGCCGCTGGCGGGCGATTCAGCACCGCTGCGCAATGGCGACGTGATCGAACTGGCCGGCACGCAGATGCAGTTCATCTTCCGCTGACGCGGAAGGCGGCTGCGCTGTGTCGGCGGCTGACGCTGCCGCCGGAGTTGAGGCCCCAGCCAGACGCAGCCGTGACAGTCTTCACGCACGCTGCCGTTGTTGCAATCCACAGTGCAATACTGACGCCCTTTGGCGATTCGAAAGCTTGCGCCGATACCGGGCCGGGATCAGCATCTGCAGCCCGGTCGCGAACCCCGCGACCCAGCGCCGCAATGCCCCCATCCCATGCAGATCCGTGTACTCGGTTGTTCTGGCTCCATTGCTGCAGGCAGCCACACCACCGCCTTCTTGCTCGACGACGATGTGCTGATCGATGCCGGCACCGGTGTCGGCGACCTGTCGCTCGACGAGTTGGCGCGCATCGAGCACATTTTCGTCACCCATTCGCACCTGGATCACATCGTGTCCATCGGCTTGCTGGCCGACAGCGTGACCAGGCGCCGCCGCGCCCGCCAACGACCCCCCATCGTCGTGCATGCGCTGGCTGAGACGATCGCCGCGCTGCAGACCCATGTCTTCAACGGCGTCATCTGGCCCGACTTCACGCGCCTGCCCGACGAGACCAACCCAGTACTGCGCTTCTCGCCGCTGGCGGTGGGCCAGGTGGTGGCGCTGGGCGAGCGCAGCGTCGAGGTGCTGCACGCCAGCCACACCGTGCCAGCGGTCGGCTACGCGGTGTCGGTCTCGGCAGGCACCTGGGTCTTCACGGGCGACACCGGGCCCAACCCCGCGCTTTGGCAGCGACTGGCGCAATTGCCGGTGGCAGCGCTGATCATCGAGACAGCCTTTCGCGACGACGAAGTGGCGCTGGCGCAGCTGAGCATGCACCTGTGCCCCATGCGATTGAAGGACGAATTGCAGCAGCTCGCCAGGCCCACCGACATCTACATCACCCATATCAAGCCCGGTGAAGTGGACGCGGTGATGTCCGAGATTGCAGCGCAGCAAAGCCACCACCGCATCACGGCATTGCTGTCAGGCCAGGTGATGAGCGTGGGCGACTGAAGGTCCCGCTCCTGGGTATTCGCACCCCCCGGAGACGCCCAGTGACCAGAAACGTCACATAGGGACCACCTGAGCGCGTGGTCCGGGGCCTATGTGACGCAGGGCGGTCTGCAATGGATTGCAAACTCAGCCTAATTTGGCAATTCAGCCTGGCACGGGGTCTGCATACACCCCTGGTGTCATCAACCCCCCCGCCCACCCCTTCTCTGGAGAACACTTCATGAAACGCGTTCAACAAGGTTTTACCCTCATCGAACTGATGATCGTGGTGGCCATCATCGGCATCCTGGCTGCCGTGGCTTTGCCTGCTTATCAGGACTACACGGTCAAGGCCAAGGTTTCTGAAATGGTGCTGGCTGCGTCGTCGTGCCGCACCACCATCACCGAGACCGTGCAGTCCTCGAGCGCAACCATGGTTGCCACCCTTCCCACCGCTTGCACCATTGAGCCCACCAAGTACGTCACCAGCGGAAGTGTCAGCGCCGACGGCGTTATCACCGTGGTCGGAGCTGGAGCAACCTTGGGTCTGAAGGTGCCCGCGAACAACTCTATTTCCTTGTCGCCCCTGATTGGCGCCGCCGCCCTGGCTGGGGCAACTGACTTTGGCAAGGCGATCACTTCATGGAAGTGTGGCCCCGCAGCGGCGAACGGCATCGACCCGAAGTATCTGCCTGGGTCATGCAAGGGCTGATCTGGCCTGATCAGCTCAGTTGCCTGTTGATAGGAAAGAGCGGCGCCCCATGGGCGCCGCTTTCTTTTGATCGCGTCTGGCGCATTGCTTCATGACGTCTTCTCGCGCCGACGCCATCGCGAGGGATGGTGGGGCTTTGGCGGGATTTCTGGCCGGCCGTCTCGAGTCGTGCAAACAGCCCGACAGGCTGGCCAAGGAATGCGCAGCCGCGCCCGCTGCAGCGTTGCCCCCGCGCTTTCCGCGGCACGGGACACGGGACACGGCCGCCAAGAGCACCGGTTCGCTTGTGATGGCCAGTCACATTCAGCGTGACCCGGAGTCTCATTTGTGGCGGCTGGTGACAGGCAACAGCGCCATCGATCATGACCAATCGCACAGTCACGACAGTTACCAGATTGGCACAGAAGCTGCTGCCTCTAAAGCGCTTACCATGTGTCCAACCACTCGGAGACTCCACCCATGAAACGTCTGCAGCAAGGCTTCACCCTTATCGAGCTGATGATCGTCGTGGCCATCATCGGCATCCTGGCCGCCGTGGCCCTGCCGGCCTACCAGGACTACACAGTCAAGGCCAAGGTGTCTGAAATGGTTCTGGCAGCATCGGCTTGCCGCACGACCATCACCGAAACCGTTCAGTCCTCAAGTGCAACTATGGTGGCCTCCCTTCCTACCGCTTGCAACATCGAGCCCACCAAGTACGTCACCAGCGGCTCCGTCAGCGCAGACGGCGTTATCACCATCGTCGGGGCTGGTGCCACGCTCGGTTTGAAAGTTCCTGCAGACAACTCAATATCCTTGTCGCCCATGATTGGCGCAGCCGCTCTGGTTGGCGCTACCGACTTTGGCAAGGCCATCACTTCATGGAAGTGCGGCCCTGCCACTGCAAACGGCATCGATCCAAAGTACCTTCCCGGCTCCTGCAAAGGCTAAACTGCGCTGAAGACCTCAGTCAGTCAGTCAAACCAAAGAATCGGTGCCTACGGGCACCGTTTCTTTTTTCCCCACCGCTTCTGATCTCTCGTACGGCGCCGTGTGAATCGCAAGGCCGCATATCCAGGGCCGCAGGTCGCTGGCCTTTTGTGCAACCCTGCCGCATATGTCACTTCCGGTCACCCCGACTATGACAATTCGCGTCACACACAGCGTCAAGTGACAAAAATCTGTACATCGAGTGCGGAAAACTCTGCGATCTGCGGCGTCGCAAGGCTGGCATGAAGCCTGCACTTTGCGCTTCGCCTTCCCACCCCCTCGGAGATTTCACATATGAAGCGTATCCAGCAAGGTTTCACCCTTATCGAACTGATGATCGTCGTGGCCATCATCGGCATCCTGGCCGCCGTGGCATTGCCAGCCTACCAGGACTACACGGTCAAGGCCAAGGTGTCTGAAATGGTTCTGGCTGCTTCGTCGTGCCGCACCACCATCACAGAAACCGTTCAGTCCTCGAGTGCAACCATGGTTGCCACACTCCCCACCGCTTGCAGCATCGAGCCCACCAAGTACGTCACCAGCGGCAGCGTCAGCGCCGACGGCGTGATCACCATAGTCGGAGCGGGCGCCACGCTCGGGTTGAAGGTGCCCGCGAACAACTCAATTTCCTTGTCTCCCATGATTGGCGCCGTCGCGCTGGCTGGCGCAACTGACTTTGGCAAGGCCATCACTTCGTGGAAGTGTGGCCCTTCCGTTGCAAACGGCATCGACCCGAAGTACCTGCCGGGCTCGTGCAAGGGCTGACCACCAAAGTGAGCTGACCCTCAGTTGTGTCAACCGCCGCAACGGCGCCGCAAGGCGCCGTTTTCGTTGGTGGTGACGCCGCGCACCGACGGCATGCCCGCGAGCCGGTCCGTGCGTTGATAGCATCGGCGTCAACCATGCAGATGCGCGCCCCAACCATCATCGTCTTCGTTCTGGCCTTCGCAGCTGCCGCCGCACCGTCGCTGCTGGTCTACAACGTCGCCCCCTCTCCCACCTTTCTGAACCAGGCGCTGGCGTGCGCGTTGTGGGGCGCCTTCGTTGCGGTTTGCACACCCCGGCTGCCCAGTCGAGGCGCTGGGCTGCTGTGGATCACGCTTGCGCTGCTGGGCGCCGCCGTGCTGTGGTCGTGGGGTGGGCGGGGCCTGCCGCAAAGCCTGGCGCTGTCGGCACTGGGCATGTTGGTAGCCTGCGCGCTGCTGGTGGCCGCTGGCCTGTCGGCCAGCCAGCGCAGCGACCGCGAGACGCTCTTCGTCGTCTTCTGTTGGGCCTGGGTGGCCGCGGGCCTGCTGAACCTGGCGGTGGCCGGCATCCAGGTGTTTGCGCCAGCGCTGGCCGACGGACACTGGATTGCCATTCCCAACATCCGCGGCCGTGCCATGGGCAACCTGCGCCAGCCCAACCACCTGAGCAGCCTGCTGATGTGGGCCAGCGTGGCCGTGGTGGGGCTGCTGCTGCTGCGTCGCCTGGCGCTGGCCTGGGCCGCGGTGCTGCTGGCCGGCATGGTGTTCGGCGTGGTGCTGACGGCATCGCGCACCGGCGGCCTCAGTGTGGGCCTGCTGGCGCTGTGGGGCCTGCTGGACCGCCGGCTGCCTCGGCAGGCACGCTGGCTGTTGCTGTCTGCGCCGTTGATCTATGCAGTGTCCTGGTGGGGCATGTCGCAATGGGCCACCCTGACACAGGCAGCCTTTGGCGGCGAGCAGCGCCTGGCCGAGGCCGACATCTCCGGCTCGCGCTTTGGCATCTGGGCCAACACCTGGACGCTGATCACGCAGCAGCCTCTGGCCGGCGTCGGTTTCGGCAACTTCAATCTGGCCTGGACCCTGACGCCGTTTCCGGGCCGGCCGATTGCGTTCTTCGACCACAGCCACAACTTGCCATTGCAACTGGCTGCCGAACTGGGCTTGCCGCTGGCGGCGCTCTTGATGGCGCTGTTGCTCTGGGCTCTGGTGCAAGGTTGGCGACGTGCGCTGCAGCACGACGACGAGGGTTGGGGCGCTGCACAACGAGCTGCGCTGGTGATGGTGCTGATGATCGCCTTGCACAGCATGCTGGAGTACCCGCTGTGGTACGCCTACTTCCTGCTGCCCGCTGGCTGGGCTTTTGGCTTTGCCCTGGCCGCCGATCAAGGCCACCTGCAGCCGGCGCAGCGCGACGCGCAGGCAGCAAATGCCCGCGCGCCTGCAAGCTGGGCCATGCTTGGCGCCGCGGCGCTGGTGATGCTGGGGTCGGTGGCCGCAGTGGCCGACTATCGGCGTGTGACAGTGATTTACTACTCGAAGGCGCAAACCAGGACGCTGGAACAACGCATCGAAGCCGGCCAACGCAGCCCGCTCTTTGCCCACCACGCCGACTACGCCGCCGTCACCTCAAGCCGGCGTGCGGGCATTGTCGATCCAGCCTTCGACCGGGCCAGCCACTACCTGCTGGATACCCGTTTCATGATTGCGTGGTCACAGGCTTTGGCAGCCCAAGGCGACATCGATCTGGCGCGCAACCTGGCCGCCAGGTTGCGCGAGTTTCGCAAGCCCGACGCAAAGGAATTCTTCGCAGCCTGCCCGCTGGGTGCCAAGCCCGCGCCCGTCACACCCACCACACCCGGCACGCCCGCCACAAGCGACGCATTTGCCTGCGAACTGCCCGGCGAGCCCGTGACCTGGCAGCGCTATCTCAAAACGGCCCGTTGACCGCTCCGCATGGGTCCGGGGCTTCAGGTTGCAGGTGCTGTCATGCCCCTGATGCATGCCAGTCACCCGACTTGCCGCCGCGCTTTTCAAGCACGCGGATTCCGTGCATCACCATGCCACGGTCGGCCGCCTTGCACATGTCATAGATGGTGAGCAGGCCCACTTGCACCGCCATCAGCGCCTCCATCTCGACACCGGTGCGTCCCAGTGTCTCCACCTGCGCAGTGCACCGCACTTCGCTGGCCGCTGCGTCGATGTCGAAATCCACCGCCACGCGCGTGATGGGCAGCGGATGGCACAGCGGAATCAGGTCCGCGGTGCGCTTGGCGCCCTGGATGGCCGCAATGCGCGCCACGCCGATGACATCGCCCTTTTTCGCCAGACCCCCGGTGATCAGCGCCAGCGTGGCCGGCAGCATCTGGATGCGACCCTCGGCACGCGCCACGCGGTGCGTGTTTTCCTTCGCTCCCACGTCCACCATATGGGCCTGACCTTGGGCGTCGAAATGGGTAAGGGGAGAAGCGGGTGGGGAGGCGGGGGGCGAAGCGGGGGGCGAAGTCACGGCGCAACAACCTTCAGAAACATGGCAGTGTCATCATAGCCAGCATCGAACCATCAGCACTCGCACCTGCGCGTGCACGAAACCAGGGAACGTTGGTCCACGGGCAGCGTCCAAGGCGAATGGTGCACCGAAAGCCTGCTTGAAGAACAACCTCACTGCCACCGTCCACTGCCCGCTGTGGCGCCGTTTGCTTGCGATGGTGCTGGCCACCTTGATGGCAATGCCCGCATCAGCCCAGGTGCGCCTGCCCTCGCTGGGCGAAGGCGCATCCGAGGACCTCAGCATCTCGGCCGAGCGCCGCGTAGGCGACCAGGTGATGCGCGAGGGCCGCCGCGACCCGGCCTATCTCGACGACCCCGTGCTGCTGGAGTACCTGAATTCCCTGTGGCAGCCCTTGGTGGAAGCGGCGCGAAAGAAAGGCGAGATCGAACCTGAGATCGACCGCGCCTTCGCCTGGGAAGCCTTCCTGGTGCGCGACCGCAGCGTGAATGCGTTCGCGCTGCCCGGCGGTTATGTCGGCATGCATCTGGGCTTGATGGCACTCACCACCACACCGGACCAACTGGCCTCGGTGCTGGCGCACGAGCTATCGCACATCACCCAGCGCCACATCGCCCGCAGCATCGCACCCCAGCAACGCGCCTCGCTGCTGGCGCTGGCGGGCCTGCTGCTCGCAGTGGCGGTGGCCGGGCGCAGCAACAACGTGGACGGCGCCAACGCCGCCATGATGGGTGGCCAGGCCGCCGCCATCCAGAGCCAACTCAACTTCTCGCGCGACCTGGAACGCGAGGCCGACCGCATCGGCTATGGTGTGCTGACGGCAGCCGGCTTTTCGCCCCTCGGCATGGCCGCGATGTTCGAGCGCATGGACCAGGCCAGCCGGTTGAACGACAACAACGGCTTTCCGTACCTGCGCAGCCACCCGCTGACGCTGGACCGAGTGGCCGAGTCGCGCAACCGGCTGCTGTTGTCCGGCGCCGCCCCCATCAGCCCGAGCCCGCTGCACGCGATGATGCAGATGAGAGCCCGCGTGATGATGGACGACAGCACGCAGGTGCTGCAACGGTTGAACGGGGGCACCTCGTCACCGCTCCTGGCCGACCGTGTGGCCGCGCTGTATGGCGGCGCGCTGGCGGCCAGCCTGCTGCGTGAACCGGGCCGCGCCCAGTCGCAGACCGACGAGGCACTGGCGCTGATGGTGCAGGCCAGCCCGCGCGACCCGGCCGCTGAACGCGCACTGCAGTTGTTGCGCGCGCAGATCGCGTTGGCCCGCGGTGACGTGCCGCAGGCCCTGCAGGCGCTCGATGCCAGCGAAGCACCCGCGGCACGGTCGCAGCGTGCATCGCTGCTGCTGCGCGCGCAGGCGTTGCTGCAAAGGCATCAGCAGCAAGCCACGGGCAGCAAGCCGGCGTCGCCCGCGGAGTTGGCAGGTCCCGATATCGGTCCGGCATTGAAAGCCAGCACCGAAGCGCTGCAAACGTGGCTGGCCGATGCACCCCACGACCCCCTGGCGTGGGAACTGCTGGCCGGCACCAGCCAGGCGCTGGGCATGACGCTGCGCAGCCTGCGCGCAGGCGCCGAGGCGCGCGTCGCCGTGGGCGACCTCAGTGGCGCCATCGACCGCCTGCGCGCGGCGCAGCAGGCGTCGCGCGGCGCGGTCGGTCAGGACTTCATCGAGGGATCGGTGATCGACACGCGTTTGCGCCAAATCACGGCACAACGCCGACAGCTGGCGCTGGACGCTCGCGAGCAGCGCGGCGGCCAAGGCCGCGGCGGGCCCGACGAGCCGCCGCCACAGTAGCCCACAACGGCCGAGACCCTGGCGCAGGCCTGCCCGCGTGGCCGCGTGGCCACCAGCGCCAGCCCCTTTCGGGATGCCGCGCCGCACGCGGGTTCAACGGTCGCGCGTGAACAGGCGCTCGGTCGCCGCGTCGATGACGACGCCGCACACGCTGTACAGCACCGAGCCGATCAACGCCGCGCCGAAGCTGGCCACGTTGAAACCGTCGAGCACCGACGCCGCGGCCCAGAACATCAGCGCATTGATGACGAAGAGGAACAAGCCCAGCGTGAGCAGCGTGACCGGCAACGTCAGCAGCACCAGCAATGGCCGCACCAAGGTATTGAACAGGCCCAGTACAAAAGCCGCGATCAGCGCCGCGCCGAAGCCCGCCACCGTGACCCCGGGGTACAGGTATGCCACCAGCAGCAGGGCGGCTGCCAACAAGGCCCAACGAACGATGATCTTCATGCCCACAGCATAGCGTGGCGCGGATGCCTCTTTTACCTGGGAAAAACGCTTCTCAGCGCAGCGCACAGGCATTACCATCGCGGTTGCCCGTTTGCATGTATAGAGGGGCCCTGCTGTCAAGCTGGTTGTGAGCTTCAAACAGGTTGTGACCGAAGGTCGCAATTTGAGTTTCACAAACAGCCGTCACAGACAGAGGTCCACGCGGCAAACGGCTTCCCTCATCAACTGATGGAGAACATCCAAAATGGCAACTGCTAAGTCCGCAACGAAGGCCGCTCCGGCCAAGAAGGCCGCACCTGCAAAGAAGGCTGCGCCCGCCAAGAAAGCCGCGCCTGCAAAGAAGGCGGCTCCCGCGAAGAAGGCTGCTCCTGCAAAGAAGGCGGCACCTCCCGCCAAGAAGGCCGCTCCGGCCAAGAAGCGCGCCCCTAGCGCGGCCTTCATGAAGGCCATGACCCCGAGCGCCGCCCTGGCTGCCGTCATCGGCGACAAGCCGCTGCCGCGTACCGAGGTGACCAAGAAGGTGTGGGAGTACATCAAGAAGAACAACCTGCAAGACAAGGTGAAGCGCACCATGATCAATGCAGACGCCAAGCTGAAGGCCGTGGTTGGCGTCAGCCCGATCAGCATGTTCGGCATGACCAAGGAGATCAGCAAGCACCTCAAGTGAGGTCGTCTTGCTGCATCGCCCAGGGCCCTTCGGGGCCCTTTTTCATGTCGGTCCTTCGAGGCCCCTTTTTCATGCCTGCCCTTCGGTGCCCTTCTTCATGGCCGCCCCACCGGTTCCCTCGTCATGCCTGTGCTCGCGGGCTCTTCTGCGCACCAGCCATTTGCTTTGTCGGCCCACCCAGGCCCGACTGCCGTCACGCTGCCTGCAAGCGCCGCTGCACAAAGTCCAGCCGATCCTGACCCCAATAGATCTCGCCATCCACCACATAACTGGGAGCACCGAACACGCCTGCTGCTACGGCTTGCTGTGTATGGCGCTCATACCGGGCCTGCACCTCAGGTGAGCGCGCATCGTCTTCGCGCTGGCTGCTCAAGCCAGCCTCGGTCAGCAGATGCGAGCGGGTCTCGGCACTGTTGATGTCACGCTGCTGCGCCCACACGGCGGCCAGCACACGGCCCGTGAGGTGCATGGCCGCGGCAGCGCCGTCCGCCAATTCCACCGCGATGATCAGCCGCGCCGCGTCGTCGCCCGGCACCGGAAAGTAGGTGGGCTTCACGTTCAGCGGCAAGCCCAGGTGGTCACGCCAACGCGCCAGTTCCACCAGCCGGTAGGCCTGGCGCTGCGGCGCACGCTGACCCAGTGGCAACCCGCCCGAGGCCGCAAACACCTTGCCGAAGTCCACTGGCATCACACGCACCGTGGCGCCGGCAGCGGCAGCCATGCGCGAAAACCGCTCGTGGCCCAGGTAGCTCCAGGGCGACTGGGTGGCGAAGTAATAGTCGACGGTGCTGGTCATGCTTGACGCTCCACAGGAAAGTGGTGGCGAGTCTATGCCTTGCCGCGCCTGAATTCAGTCCTGCTCAGCCGCCTCGGCAGCCACCGGCGGCAGCATCAGTTTCAAGAACCGCCCCGTGTGGCTGCCCGCGCAGGCTGCAATGTCTTCGGGCGTGCCCGCCGCCACCACGTAACCACCGCCCGAGCCGCCTTCGGGGCCCATGTCGATAAGCCAGTCGGCGGTCTTGATCACGTCCAGGTTGTGTTCGATGACGACGATGGTGTTGCCGGCGTCGCGCAACTGGTGCAGCACCTTCAGCAGCATGCCCACGTCGTGGAAGTGCAGGCCGGTGGTGGGTTCGTCCAGGATGTACAGCGTGCGGCCGGTGTCGCGTTTGCTCAGTTCCAGCGCCAGTTTCACGCGCTGCGCCTCGCCGCCACTGAGCGTGGTGGCGGCCTGGCCCAGCCGCACGTAGCCCAGGCCCACATCCAGCAGCGTCTGCAGCTTGCGCGCGAGGTTGGGCACGGCCTTGAAGAACGCATACGCGTCTTCAACCGTCAGCTCCAGCACCTGCGTGATGTGCTTGCCCTTGTACAGAATCTCCAGCGTCTCGCGGTTGTAGCGCGCGCCGTGACACACGTCGCAGGGCACGTACATGTCGGGCAGAAAGTGCATCTCCACCTTGATCACGCCATCGCCCTCGCAGGCTTCGCAGCGCCCACCGCCCGCCGCTGCGCTGACGTTGAAACTGAATCGCCCGGCGCCATAACCGCGCTCGCGTGCCGAAGGCACCTCGGCAAACAGCTCGCGAATGGGTGTGAACAGGCCCGTGTAGGTGGCCGGGTTGCTGCGCGGCGTGCGGCCGATGGGGCTCTGGTCGACGTTGATGACCTTGTCGAACTGCTCCAGCCCGTCGATGCGCTCGTGTGCCGCCGGCTCGGCGTGTGCTTGATACAGCTTGCGCGCCACCGCGGTGTACAGCGTGTCGTTGATCAGCGTGCTCTTGCCCGAGCCGCTGACGCCCGTCACGCAGGTCAGCAGGCCGACCGGGATCTCGACGCTGACGTTGTCCAGGTTGTTGCCGCGCGCGCCCATGATGCCCAGGCGGAAAGGCGCGGAGCCGAAGCCCGTGGCCGCGCGGCGGCGCTTGGGCACTTCGATGCGCAGCACGTTCGACAGGTATTTGCCGGTCAGCGATTCCGGGAGGAAAAGGTCGATGGTGGGCATGACTGGCCTCCAGAGGGTGGTCGCAATCTATCCAGCGCCGCTCACCGTGGTGAAATGACCCGAGGGAAGACCAACCAGAGCCACCCCAGATGAGCCAAGTCCTGATCCACCAATACCTCGCCGAACTCGACCGCTTGAAGCGCGTCAGCGGCACCCACCGGGAAGGCGTGGTCAGCGAAGCGTTCAAGGACTTGCTGAAAGGCTGGGGCAAACAGCACAACCTGGTCTTTGTGCCGCAGTACCGCTTGGACAGCGCTACCAAGGACATCCGCACCATCGACGGTGCCCTACTGCACGAATTGCGCGTGCC
>JANOZF010000076.1:0-27390 GCA_031429255.1 Rubrivivax sp. | reverse complement strand
ACCTTCGCCCAGGGCAACGCCGGGCTGAAGTTCACGCCGACGGCCGACTTCAATGGCAGCGCCAGCTTCACGGTGCAGGCCTCGATCTCGAACAGCGACGCCGGCCTGGGCGGCAGCGCCGTCAACGCCGTGGTCACGGTCGCCGCCGTCAACGACGCACCGGTGCTGCCTGACACCGCATTGACGCTGACGGTGGCCGAAGATGCCGGCGCGCCGGTAGGGGCCGTGGGCGCACTGGTCGGCGCCTACACGGGTGGTGTTGTGGACGCCGACAGCGCCGCCGTCAAGGGCCTGGCCATCATCGCCACCGACGAGAGCAACGGCACCTGGTACTACAGCACCAACAGCGGCAGCAACTGGACCGCCGTGGCTGCGGTCAGCAACGCGTCGTCTTTGCTGCTTGCCGACAACGCCAGCACACGCCTGTATTTTTCGCCGCTGGCCAACTTCAACGGCAGCTCAGGCGCAGCGCTGACGCTGCGTGCCTGGGACCAGACCAGCGGCGCGGCCGGCAGCAAGGTCAACACCAGCAGCAACTGCGGCGCCACCGCGTTTTCAGCCGCCACCGACAGCATTGATGTCACGGTAACCGCCGTCAACGACCTGCCCACGTCGTCCAACGCCCAGACTTATGTGGGTACCGATTCGTCGCTGGTCATCGAGGCCGCTGACTTCAATTTTGTCGATATCGATACCGGCGACACGCTGCAGCAGCTGCGCGTCTCGAACATCACGGGCGGCGGCAGCTTGCGCCTGAATGGCGCGGCCGTCAGCAACAACCAGGTGATTTCGCGCGCCAACATCGACGCCGGCTTGTTGGTGTTCACGCCCGCGGCGGGCCAGTCGGGCGCGGCCTATGCCGGCTTCGACTTTCTGGTTCACGACGGTACCGGCTACGCCGCCAGTGGCTCACGGTTGACCGTCGATGTGGGCGGTTTGGCGCCCTTTTACAGCGCGCGCCTGCAAGGTGGCGACGCCATCGTGGCGTCGGCCGGCATGCGCACCAGTGGCAGTTTCACCGGCGGCACGTTGACACCCACGCTGACCGTGGCGGGCATACCCGCCAGCGCCACCGTGGTGGCTGCTTACCTGTACGTGACCGAGCTCGACTTCGGCAGCATCGACACCACGTTCACACTGAACGGCACGCCCTTCAGCGGCAGCGTGGTGGGCACTTCGGCAGACCCCGCCTGGGGCAGCGCGCGCGCGGTCACGCTGGCGATGAACGTCACCGCTGCGGTGAATGGCAACGGCAGCTATGTGCTGGGCGGCGCCAATGGCCTGGGTGCAGACGCCTATGAAGGTGCCACCCTGGTGGTGGTGATTGAGGACACCACGTCGGCCACCGACACGCTGGTCACCCTGAACCAGGGCAGCGTGACGCACAAAGCGTCGAACACTGCCATTTCGCTGCTCTTCAACGGCGGCGCTGCAGTGGGGCAGACGGTTGCGGGTGCGCAAGTCAAGCTGGTGACTTACGACGGCCAGGACAGCTTCGGTGAAGCAGCCGTCTTTTTCCAGGCCAGCAGCGCGGGTTCGGCCACGTCGGTGATTGCTGCCAACAGCTTTGGCAGCGCCGGGGGCGGGCGCTTGCAGTCCAACCTGAACGTGGCGGGTCTGGTCACGGCCGCTGACACGGGGGCCGTATTGACCCAGGGCAGTGGCAGTGGAACCGAGGCGCTGGTGCACGGCTTGGTGGCCACGGTGATCAAGCTGAACAACGCCGCGCCCATGTTGGCCAACACCGCGCTGACGATGGCGGTGACTGAAGACGCGGGCCTGCCGAGCGGCGCCGTGGGCTCGCTGGTCAGCAGCTTGCTGGGCGGCGCCACTGATGCCGACAGCGCAGCCGGCAAGGGCATCGCGCTGGTGGCCACCAGCGGCGCAAATGGCAGCTGGCACTACAGCCTGGACGGCGGGGCCACCTGGGCTGCTGTGGGCGCGGTCAACAACAGCTCGTCGCTGCTGTTGACGAGCGACGCCAACACAAGGCTGTACTTTGCGCCCGCTGCCGACTACAGCGGCACCGCCAGCGCCGCCCTGACGCTGCGCGCCTGGGACCAGACCAGCGGTGTGGCCGGCACCAAGGTGTCAACCGTCAGCACCGGCGGCAGCACGGCTTTTTCAAGCGCCACCGATGTCGTGGACGTGACCGTCAGCGCTGTCAACGACGCGCCCACGGCCACCAACCTGAATGCCGCCGAGACCTACACCGAAGACACGCCGCTGAATCTGACCGACATCGTCGTCGGCGATGTCGACAGCGCCGCCATCACCGCCACGCTGACGCTGTCCAACGCAGCAGCGGGGGCCTTGAGCACCGCCACCTCCGGCCCCGTGACCTCCACCTACAACGCCGGCACCGGCGTGTGGACGGCCAGCGGTGCGCTGGCCGACGTCAACCTGCTGCTGGCCGGCCTCGGCTTTACGCCGGCGCTGAATTTCAACGGCGGCTTCAGCATCGCCACGCAGGTCAGCGATGGCGTGGCTGCGCCCCTCACCGGCAGCAAGGTCTTCACGGGCGTGGCCCTCAACGACGCGCCCACGGCCACAAACCCGAATGCTGCCGAGAACTACACCGAAGACACGCCGTTGAATCTGGTCGACATCGTGGTCAGCGATGTCGACAGCGCCAACGTCACCGCCACGCTCACCTTGTCCGATGCCGCTGCTGGCGCCTTGAGCACCGGCACCTCGGGTGCGGTCACCTCCAGCTACGACACCGGCAGCGGTGTCTGGACGGCCAGCGGCGCGGTGGCCGATGTCAACGCGCTGCTGGCCGGCCTGGTCTTCACGCCAGCCCTCGACTACACCGCGGCCTTCAGCATCGGCACCAGCGTCAGTGACGGTCTTGCGGCCGCCGTCACCGGCAGCAAGGCCTTCGTGGCGACGCTGGTCAACGACGCGCCCACGGCCACCAACCTGAATGCCGCCGAGACCTACACCGAAGTCACGCCGCTGAATCTGACCGACATCGTCGTCGGCGATGTCGACAGCGCCGCCATCACCGCCACGCTGACGCTGTCCAACGCAGCAGCGGGGGCCTTGAGCACCGCCACCTCGGGCCCCGTGACCGCCACCTACAACGCCGGCACCGGCGTGTGGACGGCCAGCGGTGCGCTGGCCGACGTCAATTTGCTGCTGGCCGGCCTCAGCTTCATGCCGGCCTTGAACTTCAGTGGCGGCTTCAGCATCGCCACGCAGGTCAGCGATGGCGTGGCTGCGCCCCTCACCGGCAGCAAGGTCTTCACGGGCGTGGCCGTGAACGACGCGCCCTCGGCCAGCAACCTGAACGCGGCTGAAACCTACACCGAAGATGCGCTTCTGAACCTGGCCGACATCGTCGTCAGCGACGTCGACGGCAGCAGCGGCAGCGTGACGCTGACGCTGTCGGACCCGGCAGTGGGCCTGCTGGGCACCGGCACCTCGGGGTCGGTCAGCTCCAGCTACAACCCGGCCACCGGCGTTTGGACGGCCAGTGGCGCCTGGGCCGACATCAACGTGCTGCTGGCGGCCTTGAGCTTCACGCCGATGCCAGACTTCAACGGCCCTTTCAGCATCGCCACCAGCGTCAGTGACGGTGTGGCCGCGCCGGTAACGGGCAACAAGGTCTTCACCGGCCTGCCCGCCAACGACGCCCCCACGGCGACCAACCTGACTGCTGCGGAGGGCTACACCGAGGACCAGGCGCTGGACCTGACCGACATCGTCATCAGCGACAGCGACAGCGCCAACGTCACGGCCACGCTGACGCTGTCGAACCCGGCGGCGGGCACGCTGAGCGCCGGTGTCTCGGGCACGGTGACGGCCACCTTCAACGCGCTGGCGGGTGTCTGGACCGCCAGCGGCGCGCTGGCCGATGTCAATGCCTTGCTGGCCGCGGTGGCCTTCAACCCGGCGCGCGACTTCAATGCCGACTTCAGCATCGTCACGGCGGCCGACGACGGTGTGGCTGCGGCCGTCACGGGCGTCAAACTCATCACCGGTGTGCCCGTCAACGATGCGCCGACGGCCGCGGGTCTCGACAACGCCGAGGTCTACACCGAGGACGTGGTGCTGGACCTGTCGAACCTCGTCGTTGCCGATGTGGACAGCGCCGCGCTGACGGTCACGCTGACGCTGTCGGATGCCGCGTCAGGTGCGCTGAGCACACCCATTTCCGGCGCCGTGACGGCCGTGTTCAACGCGGTCACCGGCGTCTGGAGCGCCGGCGGCGCGCTGGACGACGTGAACGCCGTGCTCGCGGCCGTGCAGTTCACGCCGGCGCAGAACTTCCACGGCGGCTTCAGCGTGGCCACCAGCGTCAGCGACGGTGTCGCCGCGCCACTGGCCGGCACCAAAGTGTTCAGTGGCCTGGCGGTGAACGATGCGCCGCTGCTGGCTTTCACCGGCAGCCTGGCCTTGGCCGAGGGCAGCACCAGCACGCTGGGTGCTGCTCAGCTGCAGGCCACCGATGAGGACAACGTGGCCGCGCAGCTGGTCTACACCGTGCTCGCCGCGCCGGCCCATGGCGCGGTGCTGCTGGGAGGCGTTGCGCTGGGCGGCGGCGGCACGTTCACGCAGGCCGATGTGGATGCCGGCCAGGTGGCCTATCGTCATGACAGCAGCGAGAGCACGGCCGACCTGCTGGAGTTCAGCCTTGGCGACGGTCAGGCCCTTGGAGCCACCGGCCAGCTGCCGATCACCGTGTCGCCGGTGAACGACGAGGTGCCGCGCATCACCAGCCCGGCGCTTGTGGCCACCCTCTCGGTGCCCGAGAACCAGAGCGCGGTGACGCGCGTTGCCGCAGCCGATGCCGACCTGCCGGCGCAGAGCCTGAGCTTCTCCATCGCCGGTGGTGCCGACGCGGTGCACTTCAGCATCGACAGCAACACGGGTGACCTGCAGTTCATCCAGGCCCCGGACCACGAGCGGCCGCAGGATCTGGATGGTGACAACGTCTACCACGTCGACCTGCGCGTCACCGATGGCAGCCTGTCCAGCACGCACAGCGTGATCGTTGCGGTGCTGCCCGAAAACGACAACACGCCGAAGATCACCAGCAGCAGCGGCAGCGCGCAGGCGGTGCTTGAAGTGCAGGAAGGAGACAGGGCCGTGGTCACCCTGACCGCCACCGATGCCGACAGGCCCGCACCGGCGCTGACCTATTCGGTGGTCGGCGGCGCCGACGCTGCGCGGTTTGTCGTCGACGCGGCCAGCGGCGCCTTGCGCTTTGTCGATGCGCCGCGGGCCATCAACCCGCGTGACGCGGACCGCAACAACGTCTATGAAGTGGTGGTGCAGGCCAGCGACGGTACGCTGCTGGTGCAGCAGGCGCTGCGCGTGCAGGTGCGTGCAGCGTTGGCCGCTGGCCCACCCAGCGCGCCGCCTTCCACCGACGCACCGCCGGCCCCTGCGCCCTACCTCGGCACCCATGCCCCGGCTGAGGTCGTGACCTCATCGCCACTGGTGCTGAAGGACCCGTTGTTGCCGTCCGGCACAGAGGAACTGGACGAAGCCGCGTCGTGGACCGAGTCCACACCGGGTCGTCGCACGTCAATCGTGCGCCAGGGCGACCGCACCAGCTCGCGCAGCGCTGATGGGGCGTTGCCGGCCACGCCGACCCAGCAGTTGGCAGCCGAAGCTGCTGCGGCGCTGGCCGCCGCCGCAGGCGGTTCCGGCGAGTCCTGGATGACCAGCCACGACACGCAGAGCCTGGAGGCGGCGCTGGGTTTGCCCAGCACCGAGCCCGAGATGGTGCAGGTTCGGCCCGGGGGCCTGTCGCTGGCCGCGCTGGCGTCGCAGACGGCCACGCGCAGCACCACCGCGGTGCCGGGGCAATTGGCACCCATGATGCCGACGGGCGACGAAGGCCGTTCTGCCGAGGACAGCGACTCCCTGGTCGAGGCGTTGGCCACGCCGGTGGTGGCCGGAGGCCTGGCCTTTTCTGCCACGCTGCTGGTGTGGGCCACGCGTGCCGGGGGTCTGGTGGCGGCCATGATGGCCTCGGTGCCGGCGTGGCGTTCGCTGGACCCGTTGCCCATCCTGGAACGCACCGACAAGCCCGATGAGGATCAAGCGGCCGACGACATCGCGGCCCTGACGGGCGCCGGCCTGCCGGCGTCACAAGCGGCGCTTGAGGAAGATCATGCCGCGGCCGGCGCGCCGCCGCCCAGTGCGCAGCGACCTGGCGCCTTGCGTGACCTGATCGAGCCCATGGAGATGCTGCGATGAGACTGAGCGCGATTCCGCGCATGACCATGGGCCTGGTCTCGCTGGCGGTGATGCTGCTGCTGGCGGCCGATCTGCTGCTGGGCCTGTTTCCGAGTGAAGCGGCTGCGCGCAAGGAGCTGAACGCGCGTCTGGCCCATGGCCTGGCCACGCAGGTGGCGGCGTTGCTGCAGCGTCGTGACTGGTCGGCTGTCGAACAGAGCCTGCGTGCGGTGCATGCCGGCAGTGAAGACATCGCCAGCATCGGCCTGCGCCGTGCCGATGGCCGGCTGCTGGCGCGGTCCGGGCCGCATCCGGAGCAGTGGAAGGGTGGTGCGTCGGCATGGGCGCTGGACGTGACGGTGCCGCTGCGCGCGGGCGGCCGCGACTGGGGTCAACTGGAAGTGGCCTACCGCAGCGCCGCGCTGAAAGACCTGCCCGGGTGGCTGCTCAGTGGCCCGGCGCGACTGGTGCTGCTGTTCATGCTGGGTGCGTCGCTGGCCTACTACCTGTACCTGCGCCGCATGCTCGAGCACCTGGACCCGGCGGCCGCCGTGCCCGACCGCGTGCGCAATGCATTCGACACGCTGATGGAAGGCGTGCTGGTGGTCGACATGCAGGGCCGTATCCTGCTCGCCAACAAGGCTTTCGAAGCGCTGCGCCCGCCGGGCGACGACCGGCCGCTGGTGGGGCTGCGCGCACAGTCGCTGGAATGGCTGCAACCGGCCGATGGCGGCACCGACGCCACGCCCTGGCTCACCACCGCAAACCACCGCCAGAGTGCCAGGGGCCTGCGTTTCGTGGTGCGCCCCGAGCCCGGCTGCGAGCCACGTGCGCACGTGACCCTGAACTGTTCGCCCTTGCTCGATGAGCAGGGTGGCGTGCGCGGTTGCCTGGTCAGCCTGGGCGACGTCACGGCGCTGGAGGTGTCGCACCAGCAGTTGATGGAGGTGCTTTCCGACCTGGCCATGTCCAAGAGCCAGCTGGTGGAAAAGAACCAGGCCCTGGAGCAACTGGCCAACCACGACCCGCTCAGCGGCTGCCTGAACCGCCGCGCCTTCTTCGCGCTCGGCCAGGCCTTGTTCGAACGCGCGGCGTACGATGGTTCGCCGCTGGTCTGCGTGATGGCTGACATCGACCACTTCAAGCGCATCAACGACACCTGGGGTCATGGCGTGGGCGACCAGGCCATCCAGCGCTTCTCTGCGCTGCTGCGCCAGCAGGTGCGCCCCGGTGACCTGTTGGGGCGTTATGGCGGCGAAGAGTTCTGCCTGGTGCTGCCGGGTGCCGACGTGGAGCGGGGCCGCCGCCTGGCCGAGATGTTGCGCAAGTCGGTGGCCGACAACAACGGTGAAGGTCTGGACCCCGGCGCCATCCTGTCCATGACGGCCAGTTTCGGCGTCGCAGTCATCGACCAGGGCGTCAGCGACCTGGCGGCCCTGATCGACCTGGCCGACCGTGCGATGTATGTGGCCAAGAAGGCGGGCCGCAACCGTGTGGTGGTGTTTGAGGCCGGGCTCGAGGCGCCTTCCGAAGCCGCACCCAACCAGGTGCCGGTATTGACCACAGTATTGATCGAGGCGACCACAGCGGGCGCCGATACGGGGGAACAGCGATGATCTTTGACCGCGCATGGTCGCGTTTGACCGGCCAGGCCGCACCGATTGCAGATGGTGCCGCCGCTTCCACTTCCGCGGCGTTGCGGGCAGGCGGTGCTGCCGCTGCCGCAATGCCGGCCGCTGCACCGGGTGCCAGGGTGCGTCCCCCTGTTCCCCGACACGCGGCGCCGTCGCCCTCCGAAACCACGGCTGAGTCCGGTCCGCCGAACCGCGTCGCCGGGCTGATGGCCAGCCGCGAGGTGGACGTGCAGGTCGAAGGCGAAGCCGCCCGCATCCGCAAGCTCACCTGTTTCGACAGCCTGACCGGGTTGCCGAACCGGCTGCTGTTTCGCGAGCAGCTCGACCTGGTGCTGCGGCTGGCGCAACGCAACCGGCACAGCGTGGCCGTGCTGCTGGCCGATGTGGACGACTTCCGGCGCATCAAGCTCAGCCTGGGCCACCAGCGCAGCGACGAGCTCGTCAAGGTGTTGGCGCAGCGGCTGCAGCTGGCGCTGCGCAGCTCCGACCTGATGGTGGCCGGCGTTGCACCGGACCGCAGCGGCGCGATGGCGCGCCTGGCCGGCACCGAATTCGCGATCGTGCTCAGCCAGTTGGCCGATCCGCAGGACGCAGCGCGTGTGGCGCAGCGCTTGCGCGAAGCGGCCAGTGCGGCGCTGCAACTCGGTGGCATCGAGGTTTTTCCCACCATCAGCATCGGCATCGCGTTGAGCCACAGCGGTGGCGCCACGCCGGAATCGCTGCTGGAGCAGGCCGACCTGGCCTTGGGGTTTGCGCGCGAGCAGGGCCGCGACCGCACCGCGTTCTATGACGCGGCGATGGACGCCGCCGCGAGCAACCGCATCGAGATCGAAGGCGGCCTGCGCAATGCGCTGGCTGACCGTCAGTTCGCGCTGGAGTTCCAGGCCCGTGTGGACGGCCGCAACGGCGTGGCCAGTTCCAGCGAAGCGCTGCTGCGCTGGCGCCACCCGCAGCGCGGTCTGCTGGCACCAGGCGCCTTCATCGAGGTGGCCGAGCAAAGCCAGCTCATCGTGCCGATAGGCCATTGGGTGCTGGAATCCGCGTGCCAGCAAAACCGGGCATGGCAGGACAGCGGCATCACGCCCATTCCAGTGGGTGTCAACGTGTCGGCACACCAGGTGTGCCGACCCGACTTCCTGCCCAGCATTGCGCGTGCGCTGGAGCTCAGTGGCCTGGAGCCACGCTGGCTGGAGCTGGAGGTCACCGAGTCGGCGCTGCTGATGGACACCGCCGGCGCGCTGCGCGCGCTGGGCGCGGTGAAGAAGCTGGGTGTGCGCCTGGCCATCGATGACTTCGGCACCGGCTACTCGTCGCTGAGCTACCTGCGCGACTTTCCGTTCGACGTGCTGAAGATCGATCGCTCTTTCACGCAGCGGCTGCCGCAGGATGAGCGCACCGCGGCCATCACGCAGGGCATCATCGAGCTCAGCCACCGGTTGGGCATGGAGGTGGTGGCCGAGGGCGTGGAAACCGATGAGCAGCGCAAGGCGCTGCTCAGTTACGGCTGCGTGCAGATGCAAGGCTTCCTGTTCTCGCGGCCGGCGGCACCCAGTGCACTGGCCGACGTGTGGCGCCAACCCGTGGCGGGCGACTTGCTGCGGCGGCGCGTGTAGTGCCAGCAGTGAGGTGCGGCGGCGCATGCGCCGCCGTGTCATGCCCGGGCCGGAGCCCCGGGTCCGTGGACGCGCGCCGCCGGCCTCAGGCCGATACGCTGTGCACCATCGCCGCCACCTGCGCATTCATGCCCACCGGCACCAGTTCGGTGTCGGGGTTGTCGCGGCAGAAGACGCGGAACATCTCGTCGGCAAAGCCGTGGCCGACGTCGATGATGCCGGCAAAGTCGATCTCGGCACGGCGAAACTGCGACAGGCGCGCCACCGCGCGTTTGGCGTCGGCGCGCGAGGCCAGCACCTGGTCGCTGCCCAGCAGATGCAGCGGCACCACCGTGCGTTCGAAGCCCATGCTGTCCTGGTTCAGGCTGTGCGCGCGCAGCACCTCGTCCAGCGTGCGCGTGCTGTCCAGCTGCATCGCCAGGTAGATCGAGGTGCCGATCTGCGTGGCATGACGGCCGGTGTGCCACTGCAGGCGTTCCCAGGCGCGGCGCTGAAAGGCCTGCGCGTTGGCGTGGATGTCGAACACGTCGGCCAGCTGCGAGGTGAAGAACAGCCCGTGCCCGCTGTGCTGTCGCGGCGCGCTGGTGAGCTTGCCCTTGCACAGCTCGAGCAAGGCCAGCTGGGGATCGGGGATGTCGAAGTTCCTGGCGATGCGGTCGAACAAGCCACAGCCGTCGTCGGACACCAGCAGCTGCACCTGCAGCGGGGTCTGCCGCATCGACACCGTGACGGCTTTGCCGCCGCTGTGGTCGATGGCGTTGTTCAGCAGTTCGGTGAAGGCGTGTTGCGCCATGCGCTCGATCTCGCGCGGCAGCTCGAAGCAGGGCGCAAAGTCGCGCCGCCACGGCATGTCTTCGTGCAGGCCCTTGAGCTCGTAGCGCTTCACCACCTGGCGCAGCGCGCCCGGCGCAAAGCGCCGTTCGTCGCCCAGGTCGATGGTGGTCAGCCACTGCAGGTCCATCAGCTGCTGCAGCACGGTGTCGGTGCGCCGGGCACTGATGGCCAGACAGCTGGCCAGGTATTGCGGCAGATCGTCGCCATGCTGCACGGCGGCTTCGGTGATCCAGCGCGTCAGCGTCGTGATGTCAATCGGTGTCGGGGTCGGCTGCATGGTGCACGGGCCTTTTGAGAGCGGCTGGCGGTCGGAGACGGCTGCAGACGGGTGGGCACCCTGTCCGTACGCCCAGTGTCCGGGGCGGGCGGGGTGAGCTTGAGCCGAAAAAGCGGTGCGTTGCGCCGCCATCTTCAAAAGCTCACTGCGCAAGGTCAGATCCTGGCCGGGGCGGCGGCCTAAAATGGGCCGAGTTACAGCGTGGTTACCGCGGGCCGTTTCATCCAGCGCCCCGCCCGTCAGCCATCGAACCCCATACCACCCACCGGAGCCCTCCCATGCCACTCGTCTCGATGCGCCAATTGCTCGACCATGCCGCGGAAAACGGCTATGGCATTCCTGCCTTCAACGTGAACAACCTGGAACAGGTGCAGGCCGTGATGACGGCCGCGGCCGAAGTGGGCGCCCCGGTGATCCTGCAGGCCAGCGCCGGTGCGCGCAAGTACGCCGGCGAGGCCTTCATCAAGCACCTGATCCAGGCCGCCGTCGAGGCCTACCCGCAGGTGCCGCTGGTGATGCACCAGGACCACGGCCAGAGCCCCGACGTGTGCAAGGGCGCCATCGGCCTGGGCTTCAGCTCGGTGATGATGGACGGCAGCCTGATGGCCGACGGCAAGACCATCGCCAGCTACGACTACAACATCGAGGTGACGCGCAAGGTGGTGGACATGGCGCATGTGCTGGGTGTCACCGTCGAAGGTGAACTGGGCTGCCTGGGCAGCCTGGAAACCATGAAGGGCGACAAGGAAGACGGCCACGGCACCGACGCCACCATGACGCGCGAGCAGCTGCTGACCGACCCCGAGCAGGCCGCCGACTTCGTCAAGCGCACGCAACTCGACGCGCTGGCCATCGCCATCGGCACCAGCCACGGCGCCTACAAGTTCAGCCGCAAGCCCACGGGCGACATCCTGGCCATCGACCGCATCAAGGAGATCAACCGCAGGATTCCGAACACCCACTTGGTGATGCACGGCAGTTCCAGCGTGCCGCAGGATCTGCTCGAGCAGATCAGGAAATACGGCGGCCAGATGAAAGAGACCTATGGCGTGCCGGTGAGCGAGATCCAGGAAGCCATCAAGTACGGCGTGCGCAAGATCAACATCGACACCGACATCCGCCTGGCGATGACGGGCGCGGTGCGCATGTTCCTGGCCGAGAACCCCGAGAAGTTCGACGCCCGCGAGTGGCTCAAGCCGGCGCGCGAAGCGGCCTACAGGATCTGCAAGCAGCGTTACCTGGAATTCGGCTGCGAAGGCCAGGCTCCGAAGCTGAAGCCCCTGAGCCTGCATGACGTGGCCGGCCTGTACGCCAAGGGCTCGCTGGCGCAGATGGTGCAGTAGGCGGCGGGCAGCGCGTGCGCGTGCGCGCCGGCGGGCGCGCAGCGGTGGCTACGGCCTGCCCGTTGGTGGCTGGGTTTGCTGGCGCCGGATTTCAGACGCCTTCATGGCCAGGTAGGCATCAAGGTCCATTTCGTGCAGCTGCAGGGCATGGCGCTCGGTCGCGGCAAACCAGTCGCGCAGGCTCTGTGCTTGCTGCTGCTGCGCTGGCAGCCCGCGTGTACCCAGGTAGGCAGTGACGGCCAGGTAGTAGCGCATCGCGTTGCGCTCGACCACGCCGCGCACACCGCCCACCAGCTGCGGTTCACCCGAGGCCCGCTTGCCCATCACGGTGAACCCGACCTTGTCACGCGCCACCGTGGCCAGGTAGGTCTGCATGGCCCAGCGGGCGCCGGTGTCGTAGGCGTAGCCGTATTTCATGTGCAGCACCGAACGGCCGGCATCGAGCGGCGCCACCTCGGTCTGGATCACGTAGTCGTGGGTGCCCAGTGGCCCGGTCGGCGCCGTCAGCTGCACCTGCAGGTAGTCGTCGCCGGAGCTGGTGGTGTTGAACGCAAAGCGCAGCGCGTATGCGTCGGCCAGCGGCTGATCGAATTTTCGGCCGATGCTCACGTCGAGCATTTCGGGGGAGCCTGTGGTGGCTCGGCAGTACTTGACGTTGAGGTGCAGGATGAGGATGTCGCACCAGGCCCCGGCGCGGCTGAGTGCGCTGCGCACGGTCTGGTGGGGGTGATCGATCAGCGCATACACGTCACCCTGCAGTCGACGCTCGCTTTCGCTGGACTGCAGGAACAGCTGCGGGCCGAAGGGGTTGCCGTCGGCCCGTGCGCGCCAGGCGGCGAAGCGCTCGCGCAACAGGGCCGCGCCATCGGCCTCGGATTTCTGCGCGCTGGCTGGGTGGGCGCACAGCAGCACCAGCAGCGCAGCGCGCATGGCGCTGCCGCAGTGCGCGAGCAGTCGGGCGAAGACGGTGGAGTGCATGAGCCCGATTGGACGCCGGTGGCTGCGCGCAGGCAAGTGCCGGTGACGTTTTCGTGGCTCTTCAGTCTCGCGTCAGGCTCAGCACCGCGTCGTCGAAACGGTGGTTCTGCGGCCCGCGTTCGGCGATCTTGACGGCACCGATGCGGTTGCCCAGAGCCGCGCAGCGCGCAAGGCTCCAGCCGCGTTCCAGGCCAAACAGCAGCGCGGCGCGGAAGGCATCGCCGCAGCCCGTGGGGTCTTGCACCGCGGTGGCGGCGACGCCGGGAACGACGGTGTGCTGGCCCTTGATCCACAGCTCGCACCCGTGCTCGGCCAGGGTGACCACCACGCCCTGGATGTTGGGCCGTTGCGAGATGGCAGCAGCCGATTCGCCGGTGCGTTCTTCCAGCATCCGTGCTTCATAGTCGTTCACCGCCACCCATCGCGCAAGGCCCAGGATCTCGCGGTGTTCCTCACCGTTGAACTGCGGCAGTTGCTGGCCCGGGTCGAAGACGAAGGGGATGCCGGCTTCGGCCATCTGGTGCGCGTGCTGCCACATCGCATCGCGTCCGTCGGGTGCAATGATGCCGATGGCCAAGTCGCTGCGCTGGCCCTTGCCGGGCACCTTCATGTGGTGGGCGTTGCTCATCGCACCCGGGTGGAAGGCGGTGATCTGGTTGTTGTCGCGGTCGGTGGTGATGTGGCACTGTGCGGTGTGCAGCTCGCGGTCGCGGTGGATCAGCGAGGTGTCGGCACCCCAGCCTTGTACGCGCGACACGTACTCGTTGCCGTCCACGCCCACCGCAGCCAGGATCACCGGCGCGCCACCGATGGCCTGCAGGTTGTAGGCGATGTTGCCGGCGCAGCCACCCCATTCGCGGCGCAGCGTGGGCACCAGGAAGCTGACGTTCAGGATGTGCACCTGATCGGGCAGGATCTGCTCGGCAAAGCGGCCCGGGAATGTGGTGATGGTGTCGAAAGCGAGTGAACCGCAGATCAAGGCGGGCATGGCAACTCCGTTGAAGGCAAGGGTGGATGGGGTGGGAGGAACCGTGGGCGACTGCGCCCGGCGGCCGTCGCGCGCGAGCTCAGGGGTAGAACAGCTCCACCGTGTAGCCCGCCACGCCCTCGGGCGCGGCGGCGCTGGATTGCAAGGTGCCCTGCAGCGTGACCTCGCGGCCGGCGGCCACGACACCGCCGTGGCTGCCCGCCCGGGCGTCTATTGTGCTGCCCAGGTCCTGCGGCAGCAGCACCTTGCGCGAGATCACCTCGCCCCGGCTGTCGGTAAACGTGACATCCAGCGCGGGCAGCGCCAGTTCCAGGTTGGCGCGGTTGCGCAGCGTGACCTGCAACTTGTACTGCGGGGTCTTTTCCACCCGCAGCAGGCCACTGCTTTCCACGGCCAGGCTTTCGATGGCGCGCGCGGCCTGTACTTTGCAACCCAGGCCGGCGCACACACTTTCCAGCAGGGGTTTGGTGGCTGGAAAGCGCGCCGCCACCAGGTCGCGATAGGCCAGCGTCACCTGCACCGCCAACAGCAGCACGCTGCCCACCAAGGCTCCGGTCATCAAGGCCCGCAGGTGCGGGCGACGCCACAACTGGTCGCGTTCGGCCTTGCGCATGAAGCCGGGTTTGGCCGAAGCGGGCACAGGCGCGCGCGGCCGCGGTTCGGCGCGCAGACCGTCCAGGCCTGCAGCAATCTCGGTCGGCGGCCACGCGGTCTCGATCGTGGTGGCGTCAAAGAGCGATGGCTCGGGGCTCGGGTCCACTCGCGTGGTCGCCGGTGGCGCCTGCGCAGAGCCTGACGGCACCGCGCGTGCCCAGTTGGACGCTGGCGCGGGCATCGTTTCCGAAGGCATGGCAGGTTGCGCTTCGACCGCAGGGGGCCAGGTGTCGCTCGGCTCGGGTGCCCAGGGTGGGCTGGTGGGGGCCTCGGCATCGACTGGTGAGCGCTTGAATGTCGGTGCCGTGGTCGGCCGCCTGAATGTCAGGCCCGATGCGGCGGGTGGCGCTGGCGCTGCGGCCGCTGCAGCGTCGTAGGTCGCAGGGTAGGGCGCCGGAGCCGTCGGCGGTTCCAGCGTCTCGCCCCGATGTTGCGCGCGCGACATGGCCGCTTCGATCTTGCCGGCCAGCCGGTCGGCGTCGTTTCCGTCCTGGCGCGCGCGGTGCGAAAGCGCGCGCTGCGGCGGCCAGTCGTCCTGTGGTGGCGGCGCACGCGGCACATCCTCTGGTTCTTCGGCCAGTCGGGCCCAGCTGCCACCCAGGTCCACCATGTTCTCGGCGGCGTTGAAGACGTCGGTGCAGCGGCCACAGCGCACCCATCCGTCGGAGACCCGAAGCTGGTCGGCAACGACACGAAACACCGTCTTGCAGGCGGGGCAGCGTGTGGCCTGGTCGCTCGGGTTCATTGACCGGATGGCGGGGCGGCGGCGACCGTCGTGTGGCGGTCCTCGCGCCCGTTCCTTTGTGCGGTCATCAGAATCCAGCCCTCTTCGCTGTCGGCCACCTGCAGCCGAACAAAGGGCGCATAGGCCGCCTTCAACTCGTCGGCTTGACGCTCCAGGATGCCTGCCAGCACCAGCCAGCCACCATCGGCCACATGCCCTGCGAGCAGCGGTGCCAGCAGCTTCAGCGGCATGGCCAGGATGTTGGCCAGCACCACGGTGTAGACGCCGCTGGCATGCTCGGGAAGGTGCGCCTGCAGCCCAACGCCGTTGCGCTGGGCGTTCTCTCGCGTGGCCTGCACGGCGGCGGGGTCGATGTCCACCGCGTCCAGTTCCCCCGCGCCCATCAAGGCCGCACCGATGGCCAGGATGCCTGAGCCGCAGCCGTAGTCCAGCACGCGCGTGAGCCTTGCGTCTGCCGGTGGCTGCGCCAGCCAGCGCAGGCACATGCGGGTGGTGGGATGGGTGCCCGTGCCAAACGCCAGCCCGGGGTCGAGCCGCAGCACCTGGCGCGCCTGCGCGGGCGGTTCGTGCCAGCTGGGCACGACCCAGAACGTCGGCGTGATGGACACCGGCTCGAACTGTTGCTGCGTCAGCCGCACCCAGTCCTGCGCCTGCAGCGGTGCCAGCGACTGCAGGCTCAGGCCAGGCGCCCAGGCCTGCGCCAGTAGCACCGTGGCCGCACCTTCGGCGCTGCTTTCGGTGTCGAACAGCGCCTTGATGGTCGAGCGGTCCCAGCCCGAGGCCGGCGCTGGCATGCCCGGCTCGCCAAACAAGGCCCGTTCGACGGCTGTGCCCGCATCGGCGTCTTCCACCGATACCGACAACGCGTCCAGTTCGTCCATCAGCGCGTCGGACACCGCGTCCACCAGGTCCTGGGGCGAGCGCAGCACCAGTTCAAACATGGTGGGTGACCGGTGGGCGGGCGGTGATGGGCATGGTGGATGCGGTGGTCAGCGGCGGTGGGCGGCCAACCAGCCTTCCAGGTAATGGATGGTGGTGCCGCCTTCCATGAACTTGGCGTCGGACATCAGTTCGCGGTGCAAGGGGATGTTGGTGTGAATGCCCTCGACCACGGTTTCGCTGAGTGCGGTGCGCATGCGCGCCAGTGCCTGCGCGCGCGTGTCGCCGTGCACGATGATCTTGCCGATCATCGAGTCGTAGTTCGGCGGCACGTAGTAGTTGGTGTAGACGTGCGAGTCCACCCGCACGCCCGGCCCGCCGGGTGCGTGCCACAAGGTGATGCGCCCTGGCGACGGGGTGAACTTGTAGGGGTCTTCGGCATTGATGCGGCATTCCAGCGCATGGCCCCGCATCTCGATGTTGCGTTGCGTGAAAGGCAGCTTCTCGCCAGCGGCGATGCGGATCTGCATCTGCACGATGTCGATGCCGGTGACGAGCTCCGTCACCGGGTGTTCCACCTGCACGCGGGTGTTCATCTCGATGAAGAAGAACTCGCCGTTTTCGTACAGGAACTCGAAGGTGCCGGCGCCGCGGTAGCCCATGCGTTTGCAGGCGGCGGCGCAGCGGTCACCGATCTTTTCGATGACGCGGCGCGCGATGCCCGGGGCCGGCGCCTCCTCGATGATCTTCTGGTGGCGGCGCTGCATCGAGCAGTCGCGCTCGCCCAGCCACACGGCGTTCTTGAAGGTGTCGGCAAGCACCTGGATTTCGATGTGCCGCGGATGCTCGAGAAATTTCTCCATGTAGACGGCCGGGTTGCCGAAGGCGGCACCGGCTTCGCTGCGCGTGGTCTGCACGGCATGGATCAATGCGGCTTCGGTGTGCACCACGCGCATGCCGCGGCCGCCGCCGCCACCGGCGGCCTTGATGATCACCGGGTAGCCGATGGCACGCGCCTGGCGGATGATTTCCTTCGGGTCGTCGGGCAGTGCGCCTTCGCTGCCCGGCACGCAGGGCACGCCGGCCTTGATCATGGTCTGCTTGGCCTGCACCTTGTCGCCCATGGTGCGGATGCTGTCCGGTGACGGCCCGATGAAGACAAACCCGCTGCGCTCCACGCGTTCGGCGAAGTCGGCGTTTTCGCTCAGGAAGCCGTACCCCGGGTGGATGGCCTCGGCATCGGTCACCTCGGCGGTGGCGATGATGGCCGGCATGTTCAGGTAGCTGAGCGCCGAAGGCGCGGGGCCGATGCACACCGCCTCGTCGGCGAGCTTCACGTACTTCGCTTCGCGGTCGGCCTCTGAATAGACCACCACCGACTTGATGCCCATCTCACGACAGGCGCGCTGGATGCGGAGAGCGATTTCGCCCCGGTTGGCGATAAGTATTTTCTTGAACACGAGCCGCGGTCCTCGTTATTCGACGATGTACAGCGGCTGGCCGAATTCGACGGCCTGGCCGTTTTCGCACAGCATGCGCACCACCTTGCCGTCGCAGTCGGACTCGATCTCGTTCATGATCTTCATCGCTTCGATGATGCACACCGGTTGGCCGGTCTTGATGCTGTCGCCCACGTCGACAAAAGGCTTTGCGCCCGGACTGGCGGCACGATAGAAGGTGCCCACCATCGGCGACTTGATGACCTTGTCGCTGGCGCGTGCTGCCGCCTCGGTGGCGGCTGCAACGGCCGCGGCTTCGGTTTCCACGGCCGCAGCGGCGGCTGCGGCGGCCGCAGCGCTCATCGGTGCGGGCGCCATCATCATCGGCGTCATCTGACCCATCGCGACGCCGCCCTTGACGATGCGCACCTTGCCTTCGGCTTCGGTGATCTCGAGTTCGGAAATGTTGGAGTCCGACACCAGGTCGATCAGGGTCTTCAGTTTTCGCAAGTCCATGCGGGGTGCTCCTCGTGCAGTGGGTAGCGCTGCGGACGGGCCGCTGGCGCCTGTTGTTCTTGTCGGGTGGTTCAGGCGCTGTCGGTGGTGCGCAGCGACAGTGCGTGCTGCAACGCCAGGCGGTAGCCGTTCACGCCCAGCCCGCAGATCACGCCCGCAGCGATGGCCGACAGGTAAGAGTGGTGCCTGAACTCTTCACGTTTGTGCACGTTGCTCAGATGCAGTTCGATGAAGGGCAGCGCCACGCCCGCCAACGCGTCGCGCAAGGCCACGCTGGTGTGCGTCAGGCCGCCAGGGTTGATGATGATGAAATCGGTGCCGTCGGTGCGCGCCGCGTGGATGCGGTCGATCAACACCCCTTCGTGGTTGCTTTGCAAGGCCGTCAGCTTTGCACCTGCATTTGCCGCCAACTGCACCAGTTCGGCTTCTATCTGCGGCAGCGTGGTCGAGCCATAGATATGGGGCTCGCGCGTGCCGAGCAAATTCAGGTTGGGGCCGTTCAGTACAAGGATGCTCATTCAGTTTGTCCGCTGCGCTCCCGCGCAGGGTACGGGCGATCAAGGCGTATGACTTTACGCCCTTTTGCATCCAGTTAGGCTGTTCTTGCAGCTGTTGGATGAACTTGGGCGTTCTGGGCGGCCAGCCCCGCTGCACTTCATGGCCCGTCGGTTCCTACAGCGCGCTTGCCCAGCGCTGCAATTCGGCCAGGCTCGTGGGCCCGGCCTTTTGCTGCACGACCTTGCCTTCGGCGTTGAAGAGCACGGTGTACGGCAATCCGCCTTGCAGGTTGCCCAGCCGGCGTGACAGGTCGGCGCCCTCGAAGCCCGCCAGTGCAATGGTATAGCCAACCGGATGTGCCGCCAGAAAGCTGCGCACGGCCTTGGGGTTGTCCACCGCCAGGCCCAACACGCGCCAGCCGGCAGGCGCCATCTCCCGCGCAAAGCGGTCGAGCTCGGGCATCTCGGCAACGCAGGGTGGACACCAGCTGCCCCAGAAGTTCAGCAGCAAAGGTTGGCCCAGCAGCGAAGCCATGGCCAACTCGCCGCCTTCGGGTCTGTCAAAGCGCAATTGCCACAGCGTGGGGTCGGCGGCCGCGGTGGCGTCTGCTGGCCAGGTTGCGGCCTGCCACTGGCGCCAGACCACGCCTGCACCCAGAGCCGACAAGGCCGTTCCTGCCACACCCCACCGCCAGACGGTGCGGCGGTTCACGGTGCACCCCAGGCCGGGCGTTCGGGCTCCAGCATCAGCTTGGTCAATGCCGCCAGATTGCCTCGCCAGTTGCGACCCCGCGCGTCGGGTTTGAGTGCGCCGCGCAGGTCGTCGGCATCGTGCAGCAGCAGATGCACCGTGACCGGGTCGCGCAGCGAAGGGCTGCGGCTGGCCAAGGTCAGCACGGTCAGCGGCTCGCGCCCGGTGCCGGGCTCTGCGCCGGCATCGAAGGGCACGCCGGTGTTGATGAGCGCGATCTCGGCGGCCTTGGTGTCGTCGCAATACAGGTCGATGTGCACCGCCGACAAGCGGGTGGCCGTGCCGCGCCAGGCGGCGCCTGACAGGTGGGGCCTGAATTCCTGCAGACGCTGCATCCATTGCAGCGCCACTTCGCGCAAGGCCTTCAGCTCCAGGGCCTGGGTGCCCGAGCAGAACAGCGCGATGTGCTCGCGCACGGCGTCTTCCAGTTGCTCGTTGCTGGGCAGCTCGGTACGGCCGTGGTGCTGCCGCGCCACCTTGCGTTTGGCGGCGCTGTATTCCATGCCCTCGTCCACCACCAGTGCGGCAGCCTCTGCGGCCAGTTGTTCGGTCAGGCTGTTGCTCATGAAACGATTGTCAGTGGCCCGCAAAAGACCCCACGTGCACGTACAGAGTCATGGCACGGCCACGCCGCCCATGCGGGCGGCGATGGTGGCCGCTCGGGTCTGCACGTAGGCCGAGGCGGGCGCCCTTTCGAACCGCTTGGGCGCCGGCAGCATGACGGCCAGGCGGGCCGCCTGGTCGGGCGTCAGGCGTGCTGCATCGACCCTGAAATAGTGCTGCGCAGCGGCTTGTGCGCCAAACACACCCTCGCCCCATTCGACGCTGTTCAGGTAGATCTCCAGGATGCGCTGCTTGCTCAGCAGCGCTTCCAGCATCAGCGTGATGATGAATTCCTGCGCCTTGCGGGGCGCCGTGCGTTCACCCGACAGGAACAGGTTCTTGGCCAGCTGCTGCGTGATGGTGGAGCCGCCCACCACCTTGGGGCTGCTGGCGCTGCGGTTGCGCGTTGGGGCCGCTGGGCCGGCCGGTGTCGACTTCTCGGCGCGGGCGGCGGTACTGCGGTTGCGCTTCCAGGCAGTCTGGATGGCATCCCACTCGACGCCGCCGTGCTCGGCAAAGGTGGCGTCCTCGCTGGCGATCACTGCGCGCGGCAATTGGCGGCCGAGCTGCGCCGCGTCCACCCAGCTCTGGCTCCACGCCACCTGGTGCTTGTCGACCAGCAGGCGCCAGATCTCGCTGCGCTGGAAGCTGGTGGACTGCGGGTCCAGCACCCGCATCATGCCCACGCGGGCCAGCCACACCCCTTGCAGCGCCACGGTGCAGAGCACGAGCAGCATCAACAGCCGCAGCCCATGCCGCTGCCAGGCCGGGCGTGCCGACAGCGGGGTGAAGCGCAGCCATTTCGGTTTCATGCGGGACAAGCTGTCATGGATGGATGGATTCGGTTGGGCGCACCAGGTGGCGGCCCGCAGGGCGATCTTTGCTGGCCTTTCAGTGCCCGGCCACCATGGCCTGACGCAAGGCCTGCAGCACCGCTACCGTGTCGGGGCGCACGCCGCGCCACAGCTCGAAAGCCTCGGCCGCCTGTTCCACCAGCATGCCCAAACCGTCCCGGGCCACGGCGCCATGGGACTGCGCCCAGCGCAGCCAGGGTGCAGCGGCATCGCCATACATCAGGTCCACCGCCAGGCTGCCCTTGCCCAGCACGGCGGCGGCCACCGGTGATGCCGCGCCCTGCAGGCTGCTGGCGCTGGCGTTGATGACGACGGCAAAGGCACCATGCTCTTGAGCTTCGGCAAGGCCGCAGGCGCCGAGCCGGGCGCCATGCTGCACTGCCCACGGGCCGTGCCGGGTGACCAGCGCCTGCGCGCGTTCGACGCTGCGGTTGGCCACCACCACCGCGGCCGGCTGGCGCTGCAGGATGGGGCCGAGCACGCCTGCCGCCGCGCCGCCGGCGCCGATCAGCAGCACCGTCTGTCCGCGCAGCGCCACGCTGGCGCCTTGTTCGATGTCGTGCACCAGACCGGCACCGTCTGTGTTGTCGGCCAGCCAGCAGCCTTCATCGATGCGCAACACATTGGCCGCTGCGGCCAGCGTTGCGCGGGGCGTGCACTGCATGGCCAGCGCCGGCACCTCGAACTTGAACGGCAGCGTCACGTTGCAGCCCCGCCCGCCTTCGGCGGCAAAGCGCCGCACGGCGGCCTCGAAGCCGTCCATCGCGCACAGCAGCCGGTCGTAGACCAGCTTCTGGCCGGTCTGCTCGGCAAAACGGTGGTGGATGAAGGGCGAGCGGCTGTGCGCCACCGGGTTGCCCAGCACCACATAGCGGTCCGGGGCCGGGACGGGGTGGCGGGCGTTCATCAACGCGGGCTCAATGAAGTTTCAAGGCCGTCTTCGCGCGTGAAGCGAAAACGCGACGTGACCACGATCTGGTCGGCCTTGGCACGCATCGCGTCATTGAAGGGTCCGAAGGGCGCTGCCGAGCGCACGATGGACAGGGCCTGGGTGTCGAGCCGGCGCGACTTCGAACTGCGCACGATGTCGGCTTCGACGACGCGGCCGGTGGCGTCCACGGTCACGTTCATCGTCAGTTCGCCATACAGTTTCTGGCCGTTGTGTTCGGGGAAATTTCGTGTGCCCCTTTCTTCGATGCGGCGGCGCAACGAGTCGTAATACACCGCATAGACCTCCTCACGCGTGGCCGGGCTGATGTAGCGCTTCTTCGGCCGGGCGTTTTCATCGTTGACGCGCTTTTCGATCTCGGCCAGCAGGCGCAGCAGCTGGCGCCGCCGTTCGTCTTTTTCGCGCTCTTCGGGTGTGCCGTCGTCGCGCGCCGGGTCGGGCGGCGGCAGCGTGGCGATCTCGCGCCGGATCTGCGCCAGCAGTTGTTGTTGCTCGTCCTGCAGTTGCTCGATGCGCTTCTTGGCGTCGTCGGCCGACTCACCCAGCTGCACCGTGGCGGCTGCCGGCAGCGGTGACGTGGCGCGACCCTTCTCGGCCTCGCCGCCACCGGCCAGATTGGCCTGTGCGATGGCCTGCGCCTGCAGCGGCGGCTCCTTGCTGCGTGCGTTGACGAGGATCACCTCCAGCGGCGTGTCGCGGAAGGCGCGGGTGATGTTCTCGGCTCCGACAAAACGCACCGACAGCACTGCCGCGTGCACCGCCAGCGACGCCAGCAAGGCCACCTGCAACGCGTTGAGCTGTCGCAAGCGCTGGCGCCAGCCTCGGGGCTGGGTATCGCCCGGCGGTGCGGCAGCGGCTGTCCTGCTGTCGCGCGCGGCCGTCGCCGCGGCTGCCCCGCCGCCGCTTGCCGCCGCCGCCGACGGTCGGTCCACCCAGCGCATCGGCCGCGTGATCGGCTGCGTCTCGGCCAGGCTGGCCGAGCGGCCCTTCGAAGCCTTCTTCGACGGGCTGCTGTCGGCGCTGCGCTTCGGTGGGCGTGTCAAGGCAGCCTGCTCCTGCTACGTTGCTGAGGGAGGCATCCGGCCACCTTGCAAACCTGCTTCAGGCCGCCGCAAGCGGTGGGCTCAGGTCCACCGTGACTGCAGCGTCGGCTTCGGTGTCGGGTGCTGTGGCTGTTGAGGGCGCACCGCCCGCATCGTCCATCTCGATCGCCAGATTCAGCGGCGCCGCGGCGTCGAGTTCGTCGCCTTCATCGGGCGCTTCATCACCCGCTGTGGCCGCCGCCGGCGCGCCGTCCAGGCGGGCCGCCAGCGTGGCGTGCAATTCCAGCGTCAGCAGGTCGACGCTGTTCACGCGTGCCGACACCAGTGCGCCACGCGGCAGGCTTTCGGTGCCCGCCAGGCGAAACACCAGCGGCAGCGTCTGCGCGCGCACCAGACCGTCTTTCATCACCGCGGCCTCGAGCTCGGCCACGCTGTTCTGTTGCAGCCAGCGCAGCGTCCAATAGCGTTCGATGGCCTGCTGAAAGCCGTTGTAGGCGCTGTAGGCGGCGTCGAAGCCCGAGATCACCGAAAACAGCGCCGCGTCCTTGGGCTTGAAAGGCGCCACCAGCGCCGCGGTGCGGCCCTGGCGCACGCAGGCGATCAGCTGCCACTGGTTCACCAGGTCGACGTAGCGGCGCAGCGGGCTGGTGGACCACGCGTACTGCGCCACGCCCATGCCGGCGTGCGGCGCTGGTTTGGTCCCCATCTTGACCTTGATGCCGGGCAGCATGCTGGACTGGCTGCGGTAGATGCCGGGAACGCCGTGCTCGGCCAGCCACGCACCCCAAGTGCTGTTGGCCAGGATCATGGCCTCGGCCACGATCAGGTCCAGCGGCGAGCCGCGCATGCGGGTGCTGATCTGCACCGGTTCGCTTCCCAGCGGTTCGCCGGTGTGGCCCGACAGCCTGAAGTTGTAGTCCGGGCGGTTGAAGGTCTCCGGTTTGCCCCGCACCACCTCACGGCGCGACTTCAGCACCTTGGCCAGCCGGAAGGCAAAGGCCAGTTCGGTGGCAAAGGCGTAGTCGGCACTGGCAGCGCCGCTCAGCGACGCTTCGCTCACCACCTGGTCGAGCTGGTCATGGCGCAGGTTGGCTGCGATGGGCACCAGCTCAAGCCGGGTTTCGCTGCTGCGCACCTCGAGCGTGGCCTCGTCCAGCGTCACGTACAGGCTCAGCGACGAGCAGGCGCGCCCTTCGGCCAGGGTGTAGGCCTGCACCACGTCATCGGGCAGCATGGTGATCTTGTAGCCCGGCATGTAGACGGTGGACAGGCGCTCCCGCGCCACCTTGTCCAGCGCCGAGTCGGGCGTGATGGCCAGCCCGGGTGCGGCAATGTGCACGCCAAACACCACCGTGCCGCTGCCCAGGCCCTGCACCGACAGCGCGTCGTCGATCTCGGTGGTGGCCGAGTCGTCGATGGAAAAGGCCTGCACCGCGGCGGTGGGCAGGTTGTCCTTGAAAGTGGGCACCGGCAGGCTGGGAAATGCGTAGCCCTTGGGAAACTGGTCGAACAGGAAGCGGCGCCAGTGGAACTGGTAGGGGCTTTCGATGGCGCCGGCGGCGGTCAGCAGGTCCAGCGGCGCACGCTGGGCGCGTTTGGAGGCCTCGACCACCGCCTTGTATTCGGGCCCGTTCTTGTCGGGTTTGAAGAGGATGCGGTAGAGCTCCTGGCGCACCGCAGCCGGGCACTGGCCGGCAGCCAGCTCGGTGGCCCAGGCCTCGATCTGCGCGGCCACCTGCTTCTTGCGTTCTATGCCCAGCAGCGCGGCCTTCACCGTTTCTTCGGGGGCCTTCTTGAACAGGCCCTTGCCCAGGCGCCGGAAGTAGTGCGGCGCCTCGTACAGGCGCAGCAGCGCTGCGGCCTGCTTGTCGGGCCCGGCCTTGGCGTCGAAGTACTCGCGCGCCAGCTCACCAAAGCTGAAGTCGGCGTCGGGCGCGAATTCCCACGCCAGGTCCAGGTCGATGTCGGCCGCCTGGGCCTGGGCCTGCTGCATCAGCTCGGCCGGCGCGGGCTTGTCGAAGCGCAGCATGACGTTGGCGGACTTCACCTTCACCCGCTTGCCGGAATCCAGCTCCACCTGCACCGACGTGTCGGCTTCGGACATCACGCGGCCGGCGTGGAATTTGCCGGCATCTTCAAACAAGGCATACATCACGGGATTGTCGCTGCTGGTGCAGGCCTTCTGGGGGGGTTCTGGGCCGGGAAGGGTCAAACCGTCATGCCGCCTGCTACTTCGATCACGGCGCCGTTGATGTAGCTGGCCTCGTCGCTGGCCAGGAAGGCGTAGGTGTTGGCAATCTCTTCGGGCCGGCCCAGGCGCCCCAGCGGCACCTGGTCGCGCATGTGCTGCAGCACCTTGTCGGGGATGCTGGCCAGGATGGAGGTTTCCACGAAGCCCGGCGCCACGGCATTGACGCGCACGCCCTTGGGGCCCAGCTCGCGGCTCCAGGTCTTGGTGAAGCCGATGACGCCAAACTTGCTGGCCGCGTAGTTGGTCTGGCCGAAGTTGCCGTAAATGCCGACCACGCTGCTGGCATTCAGGATGACCCCGCTGCCCTGCGCCACCATGCCCTCGGCCACGGCCTGGCTGCAGTGAAAGACACCGCGCAGGTTGACGTCGATGACGGCGTCGAACTGCTCCAGGCTCATCTTCACCAGCCGGGCATCCTTGGTGATGCCGGCGTTGTTCACCAGCACGTCGATGCGGCCGTAGCGCTGGCGCACCGCGGCCACCATCATGTCGACGGCGACGCGGTCGGTGACGTCGACGGCGTGGCGCTCGTAGGCTTCGCTGAGCATGTCGGCTCGGCGGTCGCAGCCGATGACGATGGCGCCCTCGGCAGCAAACTTGGCGCAGGTGGCCGCGCCGATGCCTTGCGCGGCGCCGGTGACGATGCAGATCCTGTCTTTCAGTCGCATAGCTTCAGGAACCTCAGGATGCGGGGCAGGTGGTGGTCGAAGTCCGACAGCGCGTGGTTGCTGCCGGCCACGATGTGCTGGTGCGCGCCGGCGTAGCGCGCGCGCATCTCGCGCCAGTCCAGCAGCTCGTCGCCAGTGGCGATGACGGCCAGATAGCGCTCGGGCCGGCTGATGGCGGGCAGCGCCAGGGCGCGCAACTCCTGCAGGTGCTCGGCGCGGAAATCGACACGCTGGGCCGGGTCGTGAAAGGCGCTCTGCTCGCCGAGGTGGGCCGCGAGGTCGCGCGCCGGGTCGACGGCAGGGTTGATGAGCACGGCGGGCCAGCCGGTGGCTTCGGCCAGTGCGGTGGCGTAGAAGCCGCCCAGCGAACTGCCCAGCACGGCGGCGCCGGAGGCCGGCCAGGCGGCCACGCCCGAGCGCAGCAGGGCCATCGCCTGCCGCGGCGAAGCCGGCAGCTGGGGGCACCACCACTGGACATCCGGCCGCTGCGCGGCCAGCCAGGCCGCCAGGCGCTGCGCCTTGAACGACGCCGGCGACGAGCGAAAGCCGTGCAGGTACAGCAGGTGCGTGGGGGCAGGCTCGGTCATGCTGGGCGCGCAGTCTAGCCGCCACGCCCCCGGCGGCCGGGCGCGGTGCATACCGTCACTGCCAGATGCCCTTTCGTCGCAGACCCGGCCGGTGTGGTGGTTTCCCGCCTGCAAGAACGCCGGCGGCAACGCAGAATGCGCCGCTTCGCCCGACCGTCGCCATCTTCGCGAGCCCGCCATGATCTCCATGCCCCAGACCCGCTCTTCCAATCCCGTCCCCTTCCGCGTCCCCGTTCCCGTTCGCCTGGCGGCACTTGTCGCCGCAGCGGCCACCACGTTAGGCCTTGCCGGCTGTGCCGGCCTGCCGACCGGCGCTGCCGTCACCGCGGCGCCGACGGCGGCGGCCCCGGCCGCCGCCACGCGCCCCGAGGCTTCGCCACCCGGTGCCGCCGCGTCCGCCGCCACGGCCACCGCGCCTGCCCGCCCCGAGGCGGCGGCGCCGCGACCCTTTGCCGAGATCGTCAAGGGCGCCACGCGGCAGGACGGCTTCGTGCCGCTGTGGCGCAAGGACGAGAAGGTCTGGCTCGAAATCGCGCCCGATCGCCTGGCCAAGCCCCTGCTGCTGAGCGTCAACATCGCGCAGTCGGTGGGCGAGCGCGGCCTCTACGGCAGCCAGATGGGCCCGCGCTGGATGGTGGAGTTCCGGCGCATCGGCAACCAGATGCAGGTGGTGGCCAAGCAGGTGGCCTTTCGCGCCCCGCGCGACGCCAACTCCGGCCGCGCCGTCGGCGAAGGCTTCAGCGAAAGCCTGATCGCGTCTTCGCCGGTGGCCAGCGCCGACCACCCCGAGCACAAGGCGGTGCTCGTCGACGCCAGCTTCCTGCTCGGCGACATGGCCGGCTACAGCACGCGGCTGGAGCAGGCCTACCGGCTGCCCTTTGCCGCCGACCGCACCAATTCCTACTTCGAGGCGGTGCGCGCCGAAGCCGGGCTGACGACGCTGTCGACCAAGGTGCACTTCGGCGTGGCGCGCATTCCGGCGCCGCCGCTGCTGCCGCCGGGCGCCCCGGCGCCGATCACGCCGCCGCCGCCGGCCACCACGCCCGACGCGCGCAGCCTCTTCGTCGGCTTCGTCTACAACCTGCGCGAGCTGCC
>JANOZF010000075.1:0-8246 GCA_031429255.1 Rubrivivax sp. | reverse complement strand
TTCTCGGCGTCGAACCAGACGCGCACTTCCAGGTTGGGCGCGTCCTCGAACAGCGCGCTGTTGTCCAGCGCCTCGAAGCGCAGCTTGTCGCAGGCGTCGCTGGCGTTGCTGACCAGCTCGCGCAGGAAGATTTCCTTGTTGGAGTACAGCGAGTGGGTGACGAGGTGCAGGATCTGCTTGACCTCGGCCTGGAATGACAGGGTTTGTTTGTCCATGATCGTGCGGTGACGTTGGTGTTGACGAGAAGAAGGATACCCACGGCAAAGCCCCTGGGCGCGAACAGACATTGGGGGCGGATTGTGCGGTTTCAAGGCCCATCACCGCATCCAGGCGCAGCGGCCCCTGGCGCACAGTGGCGGCGTGCCGGCCCGCGATGGCCCATGGCCGTGGCGGCCGCACGGCGCCAGCGGCGGCGGTCAGGTGCCGGGGTTCTGCTGCCGCAGCCGGCGCGCCGCTTCTTCGGCCTTGGCGTCGTCGATTTCGCGCACCACGCTGCCCAGGTCCACCGGTCTGGACGGCGCCGCAAATCGCCCCGTCAGCACGGTGTCGGTGCGCAGCAGGCCCTTTTCATACAGCGCCCAGATTTCGGGGCCGTAGGCGGTGGTCAGCAGCGCTGGCGCGCTGCGGCCGAAAAAGTCACGCAGGTTGTCCACGTCACGCAGCAGCATGCGCTGCGCGTGGTTGTTGCCGGCAGCGTCCACCGCCTGCGGCAGGTCGATGATGACCGGGCCGTCTGCGGCCAGCAGGATGTTGAACTCCGACAAGTCGCCGTGGATCACGCCCGCGCAGAGCATGCGCACCACCTCGGTGATCAGCGTGGCGTGGTGCGCCAGCGCTTCGCTCTCGGTGAACACGCTGTCGTTCAGGCGCGGTGCGGCGTCGCCGTCGGCGGCCGTCACCAGTTCCATCAACAGCACGCCTTCCAGGAAGTTGAATGGCTTGGGCACCCGCACGCCAGCAGCGGCCAGCCGATACAGCGCGTCGACCTCGGCGCTTTGCCATGCGGCTTCTTGCGACTGGCGGCCGAACTTGGTGCCCTTGGCCATGGCGCGTGCCTGGCGGCTGTTCTTGACCTTGCGGTTTTCGGTGTAGTCCACGGCCTGGCGGAAGCTGCGGTGGGTGGCTTCCTTGTAGATCTTGGCGCACAGCGTGTCGTCGCCGCGGCGCACGACGTAGACCTCGGCCTCCTTGCCGCTCATCAGCTGGCGCACGACGGTGTCGATCAGGCCTTCATCGACCAGGACTTGCAGACGGGGCGGTGCTTTCATGGGCCCGATTCTGGGGGCAGGCGCTGCGCAGCCACGATCCACGCGTTGGGCTTGTGCAGCGCCAGCGACAGCGCTTCGTCCTGCCACGGCCAACTGGGGTGGACGATGTCGGTCTGGATATCAGGGAAGTCAATCGCCACGTCTTCCAGCAGCATCGGCTTGCTGTTCTGCAGCCGCAGGCCACCACCACAGCGCATGCCGCTGCCGATGCCCGAATGCCCGCTGTGGAAGATCGCCGGCAGCTTGTGTTCAGCAAGCACTTCGTACCGCCATAGCTGTCGACAGGTTTGCGGCACGACACCCCGGCGTGGGTGTGGATGTCGATGGCGATCAGGTCTTCGGTCTTCTTCGGTGCGCTCCGCGGCGGTGTCGGGTTGATACGGTTCGGACGGTGCGGGAACTGAAGTATCTTGCGGCAAGCAGCAGAAGCGCCAGACCATGACGGCACCAACCCCTTCCGACCCGAACATGCTTTGCGCTGCACAAGCCGACCGCCTGCCTGCCCTGACCACCCCGCTAGGTGCCAGTGTCCGCTTTCGCGACGCCAGCGTGGGGGGCTGCACGGCCGCAGTGGTCCAGCAGCGCGCCGACGGCAGCACGCTGCTGCAGTCCACTGAAGCCTTGCTGACCTACCCTGCCCGGCTCACCGACCGGCTGGAACACTGGGCCGCCGAGGCGCCTGCGCGCAGCCTGGCCGCCCGGCGCGGTGCCGACGGTGCCTGGCACAGCATCAGCTACCGCGAGATGCTGGCGCGCGCCCGCGCCGTGGGCCAGGCCCTGCTCGATCTGGGCGCCAGCGCCGAGCGCCCGCTGCTCATCCTGTCGGGCAACGACCTGGAACACCTGACGCTGTCCATCGCCGCGTTGTGGGCCGGTGTGCCCTTCGTGCCGGTGAGCACAGCCTATTCGTTCATCTCACGGGACTTCGGCAAGCTGCGGCACATCGCGGCGAACACCACGCCCGGTGTCGTTTTCGCCAGCGGCCCGGAGTACGCTGCCGCCATCGCCACCATCGAAGCCGCCTCGGCCGAGCCGATACCCGTGGTGCTGACGGCGGGCGCGCTGGCCCACCGCCACACGCTGGCCTTTCACCGGCTGCTGAACACCACCCCCGGCGGCGCCGTGGACGCGGCCCATGCGGCGGTGGGGCCTGACACGGTGGCCAAGATCCTGTTCACCAGCGGCTCCACACAGGCACCCAAGGGCGTGGTCACCACGCACCGCATGCTGTGCGCCAACCAGCAGATGCTGCGCCAGTGCCTGGGGTTCCTGGCCGAAGAGCCGCCGGTGCTGGTGGACTGGCTGCCCTGGAACCACGTTTTCGGCGGCAGCCACAACGTGGGGCTGACGCTGTACAACGGCGGCACGCTGTACATCGACGACGGCAAACCCACGCCGGCAGGCATGGCGCAGACGCTGCACAACCTGCGCGAGATATCGCCCACCATCTACTTCAACGTGCCCAAGGGGCTGGAAGAAATTGCCTCTGCAATGGCGCACGACACGGTGCTGCGCAACAGCCTGTTCAAGCGCTGCAAGGCCTTCATGTTTGCCGGCGCCGGCCTGTCGCAGGCGGTGTGGGACCAGTTGCACGCGCAGGCCGAAGCGGCGGTGGGTGAACGGGTGCGTGTCATCACCGGCCTGGGCATGACCGAAACCGCGCCCACCTGCACCTTTGCCGTGGGCACCGACGTGGCGTCGGGGCATATCGGGCTGCCGGTGCCGGGTGTCGAGGTGAAGCTGGTGCGCGACCACGGCACCGGCGGCAAGACCGAGATCCGCTTTCGCGGGCCCAACGTGATGCCCGGCTACTGGCGCGCGCCCGAGCAGACGGCGCCGGCCTTCGACGAAGAAGGCTACTACCGCACCGGCGACGCGGTGCGCTGGATCGACGAGCACGACCCGCAACGCGGCCTGTACTTCGACGGCCGCATCGCAGAGGACTTCAAACTTTCCACCGGCACCTTTGTCAGCGTGGGCCCGCTGCGCGCGAAGATCGTGCTCGCAGGCTCACCACTGGTGCAGGACGCGGTGATCACCGGCCTGAACCGCAACGACGTCGGCGCGCTGGTGGTGCCGCGTGCCGAAGAATGCCGCAGGCTGGCCGCGGCGGCTGCCGACGCGCCGCTGCACCAGGTGCTGCTGCACCCGGCGGTGCAGCAGTTCTTCCAGTCGCTGGCCGACCGTCTGTGGGCCGAAGGCACCGGCAGCGCCACCCGCGTGGCACGTTGGCTGGTGCTGACCGAGTTGCCGTCGATGGACCGCGGCGAGATCACCGACAAAGGCTCGATCAACCAGCGCGCCGTGCTGGAGCATCGCGCGGCGCTGGTGCAGGCGCTGTACGACGACGCCCCGCAAGGCCTGCCGGTGATCTTGCCCGCCAGGCCCTGACACCGCGCTGCGCAGCAGCTTTGCAAAAGGATGTGCAGCGCCGCAGTGCGGCTCGAGCCCGGCGCTATAAGCTCGACCCTTTGCCCGCCCTGCAGGAGACCCCATGCGCCCCCATTCACCCCAGCCCGCAAGCCTGCTGGCCGCCGTGCTGGCGCTGTGCGCCACGCTGGCGCAAGCCGCTTCACAAGCGCCCGTGGCGGCGCCCCACGGCATGGTCGTCACGGCACAGCACCTGGCCACCAAGGTGGGTGTGGACGTGCTGAAAGACGGCGGCAACGCCGTGGATGCCGCGGTGGCCGTGGGTTATGCACTGGCCGTGGTGTACCCGGCAGCGGGCAACCTGGGCGGCGGTGGCTTCATGACCCTGCAGCTGGCCGACGGCCGCAAGGCCTTTCTGGACTTTCGCGAAAAAGCACCGCTGGCGGCCAGCGCCAACATGTACCTGGACGCGGCCGGCAACGTCGTCAAAGACCTGAGCACCATAGGCCATCTGGCGGTGGCGGTGCCGGGCTCGGTGTCGGGGCTGGAACTGGCCTTGGCGCGCTACGGCAGCATGCAACGCGCCGCGCTCATCGCCCCGGCCATCAAGTACGCGCAAGAAGGTTTTGTGCTGGAACAGGGCGATGTGGACATGCTGGCCGCGGCGTCAGAAGCCTTCAGGAAAGACGCACCCACGGCCGCCATCTTCCTGAACAACGGTGCACCCTTTTCGGTCGGCCAGCGCCTGGTACAGAAGGACCTGGCAAGCACGCTGAAGCACATCAGTGACAAAGGCACGGCCGGCTTCTACAAGGGCCCGGTGGCCGCTGCGCTGGTGGCCAGCAGCCAAGCGGGCAAAGGCATCATCACGCAGGCCGACCTGGACCAGTACAGCACGCGCGAGCTGGCGCCGGTGGAATGCAGCTACCGCGGCTACGGCATCGTGTCGGCGCCACCGCCCAGTTCGGGCGGCGTCGTCATCTGCCAGGTGCTGAACGTGCTGGAAGGCTACCCGCTGAAGGACCTGGGCTTTCGTTCGGCGCAGGCGGTGCATGTGCAGATCGAAGCCATGCGTCACGCCTATGTGGACCGCAACAACAGCCTGGGTGACCCCGACTTCGTGAAGAACCCGATCGAGCGGCTGCTGTCCAAGGACTACGCCGCACAGTTGCGTGCCGTGATCAACCCGGCCCAAGCCGGCATATCGAAAGACATCAAGCCCGGCGTGCCGCCGCACGAAGGCAGCAACACCACGCATTACTCGATTGCCGACCGCTACGGCAACGCGGTCTCGGTGACCTACACCATCAACGAATGGTTTGGCGCCAAGGTCACCGCGGCGGGCACGGGCGTGCTGCTGAACAACGAGATGGACGACTTCACGGTCAAGCTGGGCGTGCCCAACAGCTACGGTCTGGTGCAGGGCCTGGCCAATGCCATCGCGCCGGGCAAGCGGCCGCTGTCGTCGATGAGCCCGACCATCGTCACCAAGGATGGCCAGCCCGTGATGGTGCTGGGCACGCCAGGTGGCAGCCGCATCATCACCGCCGTGCTGCACACCATCATCAATGCCGTCGACTACGGCATGAACGCGCAGGAAGCGGTGGACGCGCCGCGTTTTCACCAGCAGTGGCTGCCCGACATCACGAACCTCGAGACCTTTGCGCTGAGCCCAGACACGCGCAAGATCCTGGAAGGCATGGGTCACAAGTTTGGCAACCCGCAGTCGGCCAACCACCTGGCGCTGATCATCGTGGGCGCGCCTGCCCTGGGTGGCAAGCCGGTGGGCAACAACCGCTACTACGGCGCCAACGACCCGCGCCGCAACACGGGGCTGGCTGCAGGGCACTGAGAGGGTGTTGACGAAATGGCGGCCCCTGCGTAAGGCCCGGTCCAGCGCCGGCTGGCGCTGGCCTGCAGCGTCATTCCGGGTCGATCCTGGCACTGCGGATCACATCGCCCCAGCGCTTGATCTCGCTGCCCAGCAACGCCTGCAGTTCAGCCGGCGTGCTGCTTTGCAGCCGCATGCCCAGCTTGCCCAGCCGGGCCTGCACCTCGGGTGAGGCCACGGCTTCGCGGGCGGCGCGGCCCAGTTTGTCGATCACATCGGCTGGCGTGCCGGCCGGCGCAGCCAGCGCGTTCCAGCTGGCCACGTTGTAGCCAGACACACCCGCCTGTTGCACCGTGGGCACATCGGGCAGCGCGGCGCTGCGCTGGTTGGAAGACACCGCCAGGGCCTTGACGACACCGGCGCTGACCTGCGGCACCATCGGGCCCACCACCTCGAAGGCCAGATCGATTTCGCCGCTGCGCAGCGCCGTCAGCACCGCTGGCGAGCCCTTGTAAGGCACCACCAGCACATCGACACCGGCCACGGTTTCGAAGAGTTTGGCGCTCAGATGCTGTGTGCTGCCCGGCGCGATGGTGCCCACGTTCAGCTTGCCCGGGTTGGCCTTCGCAAAGGCCAGCGCATCGCGCAGCGTGGCGAAGCGGCTGCTGGCGGCGGTGAAGATGCCGATGTCGAAGGTGCCCAGCAGGGAGATCGGTGCAAAGTCCTTCTGCACGTCGAAGGGCAGCTTCTTGAACAGCCCCACGCTGACGGCATTGCCGTTGCTCATCAGCAGCAAGGTGTGGCCGTCGGGCTTGGCAACTGCAACGGCTTGGCTGGCCACGATGCTGCCGGCGCTGGGCTTGTTTTCCACCACCACCGGCTGGCCCAGGGTCTTGCCCATGTGCTCGGCTACCGCGCGCGCGGTGAGGTCGGCAATGCCGCCCGGCGCAAAGGGCACGAGCAGCGAAATGGGCTTGTCAGGAAAACGGCCCTGCGCATGCGCGGCAGGCAACCCGGCGGCGGCAGCCATCAGCAGCAGGGCCGTGCGACGAAACATTGAGACAGGATTCATGGTCAGCAGGTCCGGTAAGTGGCCACCAGGGTGATGCGCATCAGTCGGGCTTGACGTTGCCGGCCTTCACCACCTCGGCCCAGCGTGGAATCTCGCGCTTGATGTGGTCTCCAAAGGCCTGCGGTGTGGTGGGCGTGGGCACGGCGCCTTCGACCGCGAGTTGCTGCGCCACATCGGGCAGCGCCAGGGCCTTGTTGATCTCGGCGTTCAGCCGCGCCACCAGGGCCGGCGGCGTGCTCGCCGGGGCCACCACCCCGTACCACTGGTCGGCTTCGAAGCCGGCATGGCCGCTCTCGGCCACGGTCGGCACGTCGGGCAGCGGTGCAATGCGCTGCGGGCTGCTGACGGCCAGCGCGCGCATGCGCCCGCTGCGCACGTGGGGCAGCACGGCCGGTGCGCCGGTGAAGGTGGCGTCCACCTGGCCGGCGATCAGATCGGTGATGGAAGGCGCGGTGCCGCGATAAGGGATGTGCAGCATGAAGACCTTGGCACGCAGCTTCAGGTATTCGAACGTGATGTGCGCGGCGCTGCCGTTGCCACCCGACGAATAGGTCAGCCGCCCGGGGCTGGCACGCGCCAGGTCGATGAATTCCTTGAACGTGCGCGCCTTCGATGCCGCCGGCACCACCAGCACGTTGGGCACGCGGGCCACCCAGGCCACGGGCACGAAGCTCTTCAGCGGGTCATAGGCCAGCTTGGGGTAGATGGCGGGGTTGACAGCCAGGGTGCCGATGTGGCCCATCAGCAGCGTGTAGCCATCGGGTTCGGCCTTGGCCACGTCGGCAGCGCCCAGCGAGCCGCCGGCGCCGGGCTTGTTGTCGACGACGACGTTCAGGCCCAGTGACTGTGCCAGCTTGGGCGCCAGCGCACGGGCCAGGATGTCGGTGCTGCCGCCCGGTGTGAACGGCACCACCAGACGCAGCGTCTTGCCGGCTTGCGCCCAGCCGGGCAGCGTCAGAGGCGCCGCCAGGCCGGCCAGCAGCAGGTCGCGTCGTCGCAGGTCTTGATCGGTCATGAGGGCTCCCGGGAATGAGCACTTGCGGTGGTGGCGCCTGGTGCGCGGCTGCCCTTTGTTGCAGGCTGCTTCATCAGGGCACGCGGTTGTGCAGCGCATGGCCCTTGCACCACCGCGCCAGGTTGTCGACGAAGATCGCCGCTGCGCGTGCCGCGTTGCCGGCGGCGTGGCCGGCTGCGTGCGGCGTGATCATCACCCCCGGCAGCGCCCACAACGGAGACTCGGGCGGCAGCGGTTCGGTGTCGAACACGTCGAGAAAGGCGCCGCCGAGCTGGCCTGACTGCAGCGCCGCCGTCAGGTCGGCCTGCACCACCACCTCGCCCCGCGCCACGTTCACCACATGCGCGCCGGCCGGCAGCAGCGCCAGATGGCGCGCGTCGACCAGGCCCCGCGTCTGGTGGTTCAGCGGGCAGGCCAGCACCAGCCAGTGCGCGCGTGGCAGCACGCGGTGCAGTTCGGTGAAGCACAGGGTCTCGATGCCCGGCCCGGCCGGCAACGCCTGCTGCCGCACCACCACCACGTGCAGGCCCAGCGCCACCAGCAGCGGCTGCAGTTGACGCGCGATCGGGCCCCAACCCACCAGGGCCACGGTCTGCCCGGCCAGGTCGGGCGGCAGCGGGCCATCCACCAGCGGCGCCCAGCGCCGCTGCTGCTGGGCCTGCATCAACTGCGGAAACCGGCGCGACAGCG
>JANOZF010000074.1:0-7196 GCA_031429255.1 Rubrivivax sp. | reverse complement strand
GCGGCACGCGCGGTGGTCAGCCAGCGGGTCAACCCCGGCATGCTGATGATGTACCACGCGCAGGAAAAGATCATCAACACACCCGGCTCGCAGATCACCGGCGTGCGTGGCGGCATCCACAACAGCGTGACGCGCATCGTGCTGAAACCCACGCACATGATCGGTGGCTACGCGCAGTTCAGCTACGGCTTCAACTACTACGGAACCATCGGCACCAACCGCGACGAGTTCGTCGTGGTGCGCAAGATGGACAAGGTCGACTGGCTCGACACACCGCGAGGTGATGAACGTGCCGAAGAAGTGCAGGCACAGGGAGAAGGCGCATGAGGATCAGAGCACAGGTGGGCATGGTCCTGAACCTGGACAAATGCATCGGTTGCCACACCTGCAGCGTGACCTGCAAGAACGTGTGGACCAGCCGCCCCGGCGTCGAATACGCCTGGTTCAACAACGTCGAAACAAAGCCCGGCATTGGTTACCCGAAAGAGTGGGAGAACCAGGACAAGTGGAACGGCGGCTGGGTGCGCAAAGCCAATGGCGCCATCGAGCCGCGCCAGGGCGGCAAGTGGAAGATCCTGATGAAGATCTTCGCCAACCCCAACCTGCCGCAGATCGACGACTACTACGAGCCTTTCACCTTCGACTACGACCACCTGCAATCGGCACCCGAGATGCAGCACCAGCCCACCGCGCGGGCGCGCAGCCTGATCACCGGCAAGCGCATGGAGAAGATCGTCTGGGGCCCGAACTGGGAAGAGATTCTGGGCGGCGAATTCAGCAAGCGCAGCAAGGACAAAAACTTCGACGACATTCAAAAAGACATCTACGGCCAGTTCGAGAACACCTTCATGATGTACCTGCCCAGGCTGTGTGAACACTGCCTGAACCCGGCCTGCGTGGCCTCGTGTCCTTCGGGCTCGATCTACAAGCGCGAAGAAGACGGCATCGTGCTGATCGACCAGGACAAGTGCCGCGGCTGGCGCATGTGCGTCAGCGGCTGCCCCTACAAGAAGATCTACTACAACTGGAAGAGCGGCAAGGCCGAAAAGTGCGTCTTCTGCTACCCGCGCATCGAGGCCGGGCAGCCCACGGTGTGCAGTGAGACCTGCGTCGGCCGCATCCGCTACCTGGGTGTGCTGCTGTACGACGCCGATCGCATCCAGGAAGCGGCCAGCGTCGAACACGACAAGGACCTCTACCAGGCCCAGCTCGACATCTTCCTCGACCCGCACGACCCGAAGGTGATTGCGCAGGCACGGCTGGACGGCATACCCGACAACTGGATGGACGCGGCGCGCAACAGCCCCGTCTACAAGATGGCGGTGGAATGGAAGGTGGCGCTGCCGCTGCACCCCGAATACCGCACGCTGCCGATGGTGTGGTACGTGCCACCGCTGTCGCCCATCACCGCCGCGGCCAACGCTGGCCACGTGGGCACCAACGGCGAAATCCCCGACGTCAACCAGCTGCGCATCCCCGTCAAGTACCTGGCCAACCTGCTGACCGCCGGCGACACCGCGCCGGTGGTGCGCGCACTCGAACGAATGCTGGCCATGCGTGCCTACCAGCGCGCCAAGCACGTGGACGGCGAGTCCAACCATGCCGCCATCGACCAGGTGCAGATGAGCGTGAACCAGGTCGAAGAGATGTACCGCGTGATGGCGATTGCCAATTACGAAGACCGCTTCGTGATCCCGACCACGCACCGCGAATACGCAGAAAACGCCTTCAACGTGCGCGGCGGCTGTGGCTTCAGTTTTGGCAACGGCTGCAGCGAAGGCAGCACCGAGACCAGCCTGTTCGGCAGCGAGAAGAAGCGCACCATCCCCATCAAGGCGGGAGTTTGAGATGAGGACGGTCACCAAGACCCTGCGTGTGCTGTCGCACCTGCTGAGCTACCCCAGCGCCGAACTGCGCACCCACCTGCCCGAGCTTCAAGTGGCCTTGCACGAAGAGGGTGCGCTCAGCGGTGCCCGCCTGGCCGAGCTGGATGCCTTGATCACCCGGCTGTCGCGGCGCCGGCCGCTGGACGTGGAGGCCGACCACGTCGAGCTCTTCGACCGCGGTCGCGGCACCGCGCTGCACCTGTTCGAGCATGTGCACGGCGACAGCCGCGACCGTGGCCCGGCGATGGTGGACTTGTGCCAGACCTATGAAGCGGCCGGTCTCTTCCTGGCGCCAGGCGAGCTGCCCGACCATCTGACCGTCGTGCTGCAGTACGCGTCGACACAGCCGCCCGTGCAGGCCAAGGCCTTCCTGGGTGAGATCGCGCACATCCTGCAGGTCATCTTCAGCGCGCTGCTGCGGCGCGAAGCGGCACACGCCTGTGTGCTGGCCGCGCTGCTGGACCTGGCGGGCGAAAAAGCACAGGCCGTCACCGTGCCGCCCGAGCCCGAGCTGGACGAGAGCTGGGCCGAGCCGATGGCCTTCGACGGCTGTTCCACGCAAGGCCAGGCGCGGCCGGGGCAACCGCAGCCGATCCAGATCGTCAAGAACCCGGCCTTGTCCAAGAACCCGGCGCCGGTCCGCGCAGCCGCCAACCCTTCTCTCGGAGCCTCGGCATGAACACGCTTCACAACTTCGCCTTCAACGTCTACCCGTACATCTGCCTGGCCGTGTTCTTCATGGGCAGCCTGGCCCGTTTCGACCGCGACCAGTACACCTGGAAGAGCGACAGCTCGCAGCTGCTGCGCGCCGGCCAGTTGCGCTGGGGCAGCAACCTGTTCCATGTTGGCATCCTGTTCCTGTTTTTCGGCCACTTGTTCGGGCAGCTCACACCACACTGGATCTACGAATACCTGCTCAGCGCATCGCGCAAGCAGATGGTGGCCGTGGTGGCGGGCGGCATTGCGGGTTTGATCTGCTTCATCGGCCTGAGCATGCTGCTGCACCGGCGCATCTTCGACCCGCGCATCCGCCTGACCAGCCACCGCACCGACATCGCGATCCTGGTCATCCTGTGGGTGCAGCTGGTCATCGGCCTGGCCACGCTGCCGGCGTCGCTGAGCCACGTGTCCGACCCGCAGACCATGCTGCGGTTGGCCAACTACCTGCAGGGACTGGTGCTGTTCAGCCCCGACGCAACCCTGGTGATCGGCGTGGATTGGCACTACCAGGTGCACATGCTGCTGGGCATGACGATCTTTTTGCTCTTCCCGTTCAGCCGCCTGGTGCACGTGTGGAGCGGCTTTGGCACCGTGGCCTATCTGTTCCGCCCCTACCAGGTGGTCCGTTCGCGCCGGCTGAACGTGCCCGCCGGCCAGAACCAACCGGGCCCCGTGGGCCGATGAACCCGAGAACGCGCCATGAACCAGAAGCTGCTGTCCCTTCCCCATGTCAACGGCGTCGCTCTGTGCGACGAGGCAGAAACACTGACGGTCGAAGAACTGCGCCAGCGTGCCTGCTCTGAACTGCTGCGCCAGGCGGCGATCGAAGCCGGGCTGTTGGCCGGCGACGACCCCGTGCCATCGGGCGGCGCGATGAGCGAAGCCGCCAGCACCGCCATCGAAAACCTGCTCGACCGCGAACTGGTCATGCCGCAGCCGTCCGAAGAAGCCTGCCGCCGCCACCATGCTGCACAAAGCGGTCGTTATGCCGTCGGTGAACGGGTGCAGGTGCGCCATGTGCTGTTTGCCGTCACGCCCGGGGTCGACGTCAACGCGTTGCGCCAGCGCGCCGAAGGTTGCCTGCTCGACGTGCGCTGCGCCACGCCAGGCGGTGAGGACCGCTTTGCCGTGGCAGCCGCGGCGACGTCCAACTGCCCCAGCGGCGCTGAAGGCGGCGCTTTGGGCTGGCTGACCGCCGAAGACTGCGCGCCGGAATTTTCGCGCGAACTGTTCGGCAAGCCCGAGGTGGGTGTGCTGCCGCGCCTGGTGCACAGCCGCTTTGGCCTGCACGTGGTGGAGGTGCTGGCGCGCGAGGCCGGCGTGGTGCCGGCATTCGAAGCCGTGAAGTCGGCGGTGGCGCAAGCGCTGCGGCAGCAGACCTTTGCCACCGCGCTGCGCCAGTACCTGCAACTGCTGGCCGGCCAGGCGCAGGTGCAGGGTGTGGACCTGGATGCGTCGGCGACGCCGCTGGTGCAGTGACCCGCGCATGACTGCGAAGAGGTAGCGCCCGTGCCCGACGAACTGCTCGAGCGTCTGAAGCGCTTCAAGACCGACGCATTTCCGCAGCACCGTTCCCACTTCCGGCTGCTGGTCGACGATGGCCAGCACCCGCTGACGCTGTTCATCGGCTGCAGCGACTCGCGCCTGGTGCCTTATCTGCTGACCGGTGCCGGGCCGGGAGAACTGTTCCTGGTGCGCAACGTTGGCGCGTTCGTGCCGCCTTACGACCAGAGCCTGGGTTTCCACGGCACCGCTGCAGCCATCGAGTTTGCGGTGCTGAACCTGCAGGTGCGCCGCATCGTGGTCTGTGGCCACAGCCACTGCGGCGCCATTCGCGCGCTGTACGGCGAGGTGCCCGCCGCTGCCAAGAACCTGGTGCACTGGCTGGAGCTGGGGCGCGAAGCGGTGCTGCCCGTTGCCGAACCCGGCCCCGAGGTGCTGCGCCGCACCGAACAGCGTGCCGTGGTGCTGCAACTGGAGCGCCTGATGGACTACCCGATGGTGCGTGAACGGGTCGAGGCCGGAACGCTGGCCTTGCACGGCTGGCACTATGTGATCGAAGATGGCGAAGTGCATGTCTTCGACGTGCAGCGCGGCGGTTTTGTGCCCGCGGCGCAGGCCGACAACGCCGGCACCGGGCCTTACTTGGCGCATCTGCAGCAATCAGCGCCAGAAGGCGCGCTTGCTCAGGGACAGCCAGGGCTTGCATCAGGGGTGTCTGACGACGAAGATTCAACCCGACTCTGAAAGGTCCACCATGGCTCAAGCGCATGCCGCCTCCGGCGATCTCATCGACGTTCGGCCTTTGGGCGCGTCGTTCGGTGGCCACGTCACCACGGCCATCTGCAAGTCGGCACAGCTGGAATTGATGCGCCTGGTGTTGCCCAGTGGCAAGAGCATGCGCGAGCACCGCGTGCAAGGCGAGATGACCGTGCAGTGCATCGAAGGCTTGATCGAGTTCGCCAGTCCGCACGGCACGCACGCGCTGGGCCCTGGTCAACTGGTCTATCTGGCGGCCGGCGAGCCGCACTCGCTGAAGGCCTTGGCCGATTCCACGGCGCTGCTGACGATCTGCCTGGTGGCGCAGTCCTGACGCCTCGCGTCAGTGTTTCCGTGCGCTTTGCGAACGGGAGTCGCGGCTGGCGGCCGCTCCGACGGCAGTGGATCCGCGCCTACGACCCCTGTGCACAGGGGTGCCAGCGTTCAGCGCCGCGACCGTGTGATCAACCAGCCGACCACAAGAACGGGTGCCAGGATGATCGTGTTGGACACAAGCCCCGCAACGATGGCAGCGCTAAAGCTCGCCGATGGGTTGGGCATGGTCGCTGGAAGCATGACCGCCAGGAACACGACGCCGAGAACCAGTGGAAGAACCCGCCCCGTCACGGCAGCGGTCTTGTGCATCGTGAAAACCAGGCCGACGATCAGCCCGATGCGGAAGACATCGGTCAGTTGAGAAAGCACCAACTCGGTCAACGCGGCATCTCCTTGGCGACATGTGATCCGGGCCGGGGTCTCAACTTGAGAGCCCAGCCCTGCGATCGATCCTGCTTTAACGGTCGCTGTCGCCAGCGAAGATGTCCTTCTTGTGGGTACCGCCCGGCACGAACAGCGTGCCGACGATCACCGTCATGACGGCAATCACGATGGCATACCACAGGCCCGAGTAGATGTTGCCGGTCTGGGCCGAGATCGCAAAAGCAGTTGCCGGCATCAGGCCACCGAACCAGCCGTTGCCGATGTGATAGGGCAGTGACAGACCGGAGTAGCGGATGCGGGTCGGAAACAGTTCAACCAGCATCGCGGCGATCGGGCCGTAGACCATCGTCACCAGAATGACGAGGTAGGTCAGGATGGCGATGATCGTCAGCTTCTGCGCCGTGAAGATGTCGACGAAGTTCTGAGCCTTGGCGATGGTCGTGTTGTCGGCCGGCACCATGGGGTAACCCGCCTGCTTCAGGGCTGCATTCAGGGTCGAGTCAAAGCTGGCCTTGGCCTTCTTCAGATCGTCCCCAGTCAGCTTGCCTGCGTCATACGATGGGATCGATGTTTCGCCAACCTTCACCACGGCCAGCGTGCCCGGGGCTGCGCCTTCCACGGTGTTGTAGTTCACCGAGGTCCGCGCCAACTGCGCCTTCGCGATGTCGCAGGAAGACGTGAACTTGGCGGTTCCGGTGGGGTTGAACTGGAACGAACAGTCTTTCTCGTTCACCGTCACCGTGACGGGAGTCTGGTGCGCTTTGTAGATGGCCGGGTTCGCGGTCTGGGTCAGGAAGCCGAACACGGGCAGGAAGGTGATGGCAGCCAACAGGCAGCCCGCCAGGATGATGGGCTTGCGGCCAATGCGGTCGGACAGCGCGCCGAAGAACAGGAATCCACCCGTGCCCAGAATCAGCGACCAGGCCACCATCACGTTGGCGGTGAAGCTGTCGATCTTGATCACGTTCTGCATGAAGAACAGCGCGTAGAACTGGCCGGTGTACCAAACGACGGCCTGACCCGCGACCAGACCCAGCAGCGCGAGCAGTGCGATCTTGCCGTTTTTCCAGTTGCCGAAGGCTTCGCTCAGCGGGGCCTTGGAGGTGCGGCCTTCTTCCTTCATTTTCTTGAAAGCCGGGCTCTCGTTCATTTGCAGCCGGATGTAGAGCGAGATCGCCAACAGGAAGATTGAGCCAATAAACGGAACACGCCAGCCCCAGGCGTTGAACGCCTTGACCATCATCGGTTTGCCGTCGGCCATCAACACCGCAACGCCATCTTTCATTAGAGGCACGTCAGGGTAGTTGCCGTTGACGTAGCCTTGCACGGCCAAAATTTCGATAAGCGACAGCAGCAGTCCCAGCGTGGCTGTGGTCTGGATGAAGGCCGTGAAGTAGCCGCGCTGGTTGGCGGGTGCGTGTTCAGCCACGTAAATGGCGGCACCGCCATATTCGCCGCCGAGCGCTAGGCCTTGAGCCATCCGCAATACGATCAGGATGATGGGCTTGCGGCCAATGCGGTCGGACAGCGCGCCGAAGAACAGGAATCCACCCGTGCCCAGAATCAGCGACCAGGCCACCATCACGTTGGCGGTGAAGCTGTCGATCTTGA
>JANOZF010000073.1:0-7863 GCA_031429255.1 Rubrivivax sp. | reverse complement strand
GTCAGGCCGGTCAGCGCCACGCGAAGCCGGTTGCCCGGGGGTTCGTTCATCTGGCCGTACACCATGGCCACCTTGCTGTCTTCCAGCTTCTCGAGGTTGACGACGCCAGAGTCGGCCATCTCGTGATAGAAGTCGTTGCCCTCGCGGGTGCGCTCGCCCACGCCCGCGAAAACAGAAAGTCCTGAGTGCGCCTTGGCGATGTTGTTGATGAGCTCCATCATGTTCACGGTCTTGCCCACGCCGGCGCCGCCAAACAGGCCCACCTTGCCGCCCTTGGCAAACGGGCAGATCAGGTCGATCACCTTGATGCCGGTTTCCAGCAGTTCCTGCGACGGGCTCAGCTCGTCGTAGGCTGGTGCCTTGCGGTGGATAACGGCGGTCAAGGTCTGGTCGACCGGGCCGCGCTCGTCGATGGGCGAGCCCAGCACGTCCATGATGCGGCCCAGCGTGGCCTTGCCCACGGGCACGGTGATGCCGGCGCCGGTGTTCTTCACCATCAGGCCGCGGCGGATGCCGTCTGACGAGCCCAGCGCGATGGTGCGCACGATGCCGTCGCCCAGCTGCTGCTGCACTTCCAGCGTCAACGCGGTGCCTTCGAGCTTCAGCGCGTCGTAGATGTTGGGCATGGCATTGCGGGGGAACTCAACGTCCACCACGGCGCCGATGCACTGGACACTTTTGCCAAGAGCTTGTGAGCCTGCTTGTGTGTTCGACATGTCTTCAGTCCTTCAAACGTAATCGGGTTCAGGCAAGGGATCAGCCGCTGATCGCGGCAGCGCCGCTGACGATCTCGGACAGTTCCTTGGTGATCGCGGCCTGGCGGGTCTTGTTGTAGATGAGCTTGAGCTCACCAATCAGCGTGCCGGCGTTGTCGGTGGCGGCCTTCATGGCCACCATGCGAGAGCTTTGCTCGCTGGCCATGTTCTCGGCCACGCCCTGGTACACCAGCGCTTCGATGTAGCGCGTGAGCAGGTCGTCGATGACGGTCGGCGCATCGGGCTCGTAGATGTAGTCCCAGCCGTACTGCGACTTCTCGGCTGCCGTCTGCTCCAGGCGCTCTGCGGCCAGGGGCAGCAGCGGCTCGATCATCGGTTCCTGCTTCATCGTGTTGATGAACTTCGTGTAGCACAGGTACACGGCGTCGATCTTGCCTTCGACAAAGGCGTCGAGCATCACCTTCACCGGCCCGATCAGCTTGTCCAGCTGCGGCGCGTCGCCCAGTTGCACGGCATGGCTGATGACGGGTGCGCCGATGCGGTTCAGGAAGCCGAAGCCCTTGTTGCCGAAGGCCACGGTCTGGATGGAAGCACCAGCGGCCTGGACTTCCTTCATCTTGGTGGTCAAGGCGCGCAACACATTGGTGTTCAGGCCACCGCACAAGCCCTTGTCCGTCGTGACCACGATGAAGCCCACGGCCTTCGGCTTGCCGTCGGCCTTGGTGACGTCACGCATGTACGGGCTCTTGTACTCGGGATTGGCCTCGGACAGGTGCGCCGTGATGTTGCGGATCTTGTCGGCGTAAGGCCGCGCCGAGCGCATGCGCTCCTGCGCCTTGCGCATCTTCGATGCGGCGACCATTTCCATGGCCTTGGTGATCTTCTTGGTGTTCTCCACCGATTTGATCTTGCCGCGTATCTCTTTGCCGACCGCCATGGTCTGTGCTCCTGGTGGACGGGTGGCTTAGAACGACTTCTTGAACGCGGCAATCGCGTTCGAGAGTTCTTCTTCGGCGCCCTTGTCCATGGCCTTGTCGTTTTCCAGCTTGGCCAGCAGCGCAGCGTGGCTGGTCTTCAGATGCGTGTGCAGGCCGCTTTCGAACGCCAGCACCTTCTTGGTATCGATGTCGTCCAGGTAGCCCTTGTTGACGGCAAACAGCGAGGCCGCCATCAGGCTGATGGGCTGCGGGCTGTACTGCGGCTGCTTCAGCAGTTCGGTCACGCGGGCCCCACGGTCCAGCTGCTTGCGCGTGGCAGCGTCCAGGTCAGAGGCAAACTGAGCAAAGGCGGCCAGTTCACGGTATTGCGCCAGGTCGGTACGGATGCCGCCGGACAGGCTCTTGATCAGCTTGGTCTGCGCAGCACCACCTACCCGCGACACCGAGATACCGGCGTTGATGGCGGGGCGGACACCGGCGTTGAAGAGGCTGGTCTCCAGGAAGATCTGGCCGTCGGTGATCGAGATCACGTTGGTCGGCACGAAGGCCGACACGTCACCGGCTTGCGTTTCGATGATCGGCAGCGCCGTCAACGAACCGGTGCGGCCCTTGACTTCGCCCTTGGTGAAGGCTTCGACGTAGTCGGCGTTCACGCGCGCCGCACGTTCCAGCAGGCGGCTGTGCAGATAGAACACGTCGCCAGGGTAGGCTTCGCGGCCCGGCGGGCGGCGCAGCAGCAGCGAGACTTGACGGTAGGCCACGGCCTGCTTGGACAGGTCGTCGTAAATGATCAGCGCGTCCTGGCCACGGTCGCGGAAGTATTCGCCCATCGTGCAGCCCGAGTAGGCCGACACGTACTGCATCGCAGCCGATTCAGAGGCCGAGGCCGCAACAACGATGGTGTAGTCCATCGCGCCGTTGGCTTCCAGCGAGCGCACCACGTTCTTGATCGACGAGGCCTTCTGGCCGATCGCAACGTAGACGCAGGTCATGTTCTGACCCTTCTGGTTGATGATGGTGTCGATCGCCACCGCGGTCTTGCCGGTCTGGCGGTCGCCGATGATCAGCTCGCGCTGTCCGCGGCCCACGGGCACCATCGAGTCGATCGACTTCAGGCCGGTCTGCACCGGCTGGTCCACCGATTTACGCGCAATCACGCCCGGCGCAACCTTCTCGATCACGTCGGTCATCTGGGCGTTGATCGGGCCCTTGCCGTCGATGGGCTGACCCAGCGCGTTGACGACGCGACCGATCAGCTCGGGGCCGACCGGCACTTCCAGGATGCGGCCCGTGCACTTCACGGTGTCGCCTTCGGAGATGTGTTCGTACTCGCCCAGGATCACGGCGCCGACCGAGTCGCGCTCGAGGTTCAGCGCCAGTCCGTAGGTGGCCTGGCCGCTCTTGGTGGCGGGGAATTCCAGCATTTCGCCGGCCATCACGTCGGACAGGCCGTGCACGCGCACGATACCGTCGGTGACGGACACGACCGTGCCCTGGTTCTTGATGTCCGCCGTCGCCGAAAGGCCCTCGATGCGGCTCTTGATCAGCTCGGAAATTTCTGCAGGATTCAGGTTCATGATGTGTCCTTTGAGTCGCGCCGCCGCAGTTCGAAAACTACGCGGTCAGCGCCACCTTCATTTGTTCAAGACGGGCCTTCACGGAGGTGTCGAGCACCTCGTCGCCGACCACGACGCGCACACCGCCAATCAGTTCGGGCAGCACTTCCACGCGGGCATTGAGCTTGCGCGCAAAGCGCTTTTCCAGCGCGACCACGGTTTCTGCCAGCTGCGCACCTTCAATGGGAAAGGCACTCTGGATCACCGCGTCAGACACGCCAGAGCTGGCATTGACCAGCGCCTGGAACTGCGCCGCGATCTCGGGCATGGCGGCCAGGCGACCGTTGTCGAGCACTGCGCGCAACAAATTGGCCACCTTGCCGTCCAGCGACAGCCCCTTTTGCAGCGCCACTCCTGCGACCAGGTCGAACACCTGCACCGGCGACACCTTCGGGTTGTCAGCGAACTGGCGCAAGCCCTCGTCTCCGGCCAGTGCGGCGAGCGAGGCCATCTGGTCCTTCAGCGCGCCGCCGGCATCGCCAACCGCCTTGTACAAGGCCTCGGCGTAGGGGCGGGCAATGGTCGCCAGCTCGGCCATGTCAGAGCTCCGCCTTCAGGCGACCCAACAGCTCGGCGTGCACGCCAGCATTGACTTCGCGCCTGAGGATCTGCTCGGCGCCCTTGACGGCCAGGCCAGCCACCTGCTCGCGCAGGGTTTCGCGGACCTTCACCGACTCTTGTTGCGCTTCGGCTCGGGCGGCAGCCACGATCTTGGCGCCTTCTTCGCTGGCGCGAGTCTTGGCGTCTTCAACCATCTGCTGGGACAGGCGCTCGGCGTCGGCCAGGCGCTTGGCAGCGTCGTCGCGGGCCGCCGACAGCTGGGCCTCGACGCGCTTGTTGGCGGCAGCCAGTTCGGTCTTGGCCTTGTCGGCGGCAGAAAGACCGTCGGCAATCTTCTTGGCGCGCTCATCCAGTGCCGCGGTGATGGGCGGCCAGACAAATCGCATCGTGAACCAGATAAGGATCGCAAAAACGATCATCTGGGCGATGAGGGTGGCATTGATGCTCACGGCTCTTACCTCGTCATGGGGTGTCCAGGGTGACGGCCATTGACCACCACCCGCCGGACCGAAGTGGAATTACTTCGGCAGATTGGCGATCTGCGCCAGGAACGGGTTGGCCGTGGCAAACCACAGCGCGATACCGGTGCCGATGATGAAGGCCGCGTCGATCAGACCGGCCAGCAGGAACATCTTGGTCTGCAGTTCGCCCATCAGTTCAGGCTGGCGCGCAGCTGATTCCAGGTACTTGCTGCCCATGACGCCGATGCCGATACAAGCGCCGAGGGCGCCCAGGCCGATGATCAGGCCAGCGGCCAAAGCGACAAAGCTGATGACTTCCATTTAATTGCTCCAGAAAGGAAGGTGGGTGAAAAAAAGAAAACAGCGGAAACAGGGAAACTGAAAACCAGGATCTGGCGTTCAGTGCGAATCGTGGGCCTGGCCCACGTAGACCAGCGTCAGCATCATGAACACGAAGGCCTGCAAGGTGATGATCAGGATGTGGAAGATGGCCCAGGCGGTACCGGCGATGACATGGCCCAACATCAACGGGATGCCCACGGCGGTGAAAAAAGCGCCGCCCATCAGCGCGATCAGCATGAAGATCAACTCACCAGCGTACATGTTGCCAAACAGCCGCATGCCATGCGATACCGTCTTGGCGACAAACTCGATCAGCTGCATTGCCAGGTTGAAAGGCGCGAGGTACCACTTCGCACCAAAGGGCGCTGACACCAGTTCATGCAGCCAGCCGCCGGCGCCTTTGATCTTCAGGTTGTAGTAGATGCAGATCAGCAGCACCGTGATCGACAGCGCCATCGTCACCGACAAGTCGGCCGTCGGCACCACGCGCATGTAGTCTTTCATCCCCACGGCGGGGCCGGCCACGTGCCAGAGGCTGGGCAGCAAATCCAGCGGCAGCAGGTCCATCGCATTCATCAGGAAGACCCAGATGAATACGGTCAGCGCCAGCGGAGCCACCATCTTGCGGCTTTGTACGTTGTGCACGATGCCCTTGGCTTGCGTGTCGACCATTTCGACCAAAAACTCCACCGCCGCCTGCAGTCGTCCGGGCACGCCCGCGCTCATGCTCTTGGCCACGCGCCACAACACAAAACATCCGACGATGCCGAGCAGCGTGGAATAAAAAATGGAATCGAGATTGAAGGTCCAGAACCCATTGCCGGTCTGCAGATGCTGCAGGTGGTGAATGATGTATTCACCAGCGGTGAGTTCTTTGCCTGTGGGTGCTGCCATGCTTGTTCTCTAGGGAATCTGTGCTCGTAAGCAGATTGCTTGTGGACCCGACTTCTATACACGCCGCCCGCGCCACAACAGCGCGAACCAGTAAACCTTCATGCACAACACCAAGCCCGCCAGCAGCGCCAGCCAACTCAGCGGTTGCACGATCCTGGGTGCCAACGCGAGCATGACCACCGAGACCGCTATCTTGACCGCCTCCCACAACATGAAGCTGACAGCGCTGCTGCCAGGCGACACCGTTGAAAGCTTGCTGGTCATGCCACGCGCCATCAAGGCACCCGGCACCACCACCGTGGCGGCGCCGTAAAGCACCGACCACCCGACCATTCTGTTACCCGTGGCCAGCGCTGCAAGCAACGCCACCACCACACCCACGCCCACCTGCACCCGCAAGACACGCCACGGCGACAGTGGCGGGTCTTTCTCGCGCAGCGCCTGCGCTTCCTCTCGCGTCAGGGCCTTGAAGGCGTGCGCAGCCGCACCATCTTCTTCGTCTTGCCAGCGGTTGGAGGGATGCGCGTTTGGGGCGGCCCCGGGGTGACGCCCTTCTTGTCGCATGTCCATCACGTTGTGACTCGATTTCTGGATGGGATCAGCAAAGCCCGTCGATTATACGAAGAAACCCGAAGACCCGGAAGTACAGGTGAATGCAGAGTCGCCAAGCAACGACGCCGGGGCCATCTCGAACCATCACCGCAAGCCGAACATGCCCCGGCATGGGCGCGACTTTCGATGTGCTGCAATCATCGCCGGATGACTGCCCGACGCAACCAACCCGCCACGCCGCTTGCTGTGGTTGCATGCGTGCTGGTGTGCATGGTGACGGGCGGGCCATCTGCCCATGCGCAGGAGCCGTCCGCGCAGGCCGCGCCGCCACACCACCGGGCCGGAGGCTTTCAGAACAACCATCTCGACTTCGCGCCGCCGGGCATGGCGGCGTTCCTGCGTTGGCGCTGGAACGCGGCGCGCAACGGCTTGCCGCCGGCGCCTTCGCAGCCCACACCAGCGGTCGCGCCCGACCTGGCTTTCATTGCCAGCAACGCGCGAGCCGGCGCCGCGATGCAACCGGCCGTTACGTGGATCGGCCACGCCACAGCGCTGGCCCAGTTGGGCGGGTTGAACATCCTGACAGATCCCATCCTCTCCGAGCGTGCATCACCGGTGTCGTTCGCCGGGCCCCGGCGTGCGCACCCACCGGGCCTGACGTTGGCGCAGTTGCCGCACATCGATCTGGTGGTGATCTCGCACAACCACTACGACCACTGCGACGCGCCCACGCTGCAGGCCTTGAACGCGCAGCCCGGTGGGCCACCCTTGTACCTGGTGCCGCTGGGCCTGAAAGCCTGGGCGGCCGAGTTGGGCATCGAGCGCGTGGTCGAGATGGACTGGTGGCAGAGCCACCGCCTGGGCGCCGTGGAAGTGGTGATGACGCCGGTGCAGCACTGGTCGGGCCGCAGCCTGAATGACCGCCTGCAGACGCTGTGGGGCGGCTGGGCCCTGTTTGCACCCGACGCCCACCTGTTCTTTGCCGGCGACACCGGCTACAGCCCTGACTTCGCCGATATCGCCCGACGCTTTGCCGACCGCCAGGCCGACGGCGGCTTCGACATCGCGCTCATCCCGGTGGGCGCCTATGCGCCACGCTGGTTCATGAAACAACAGCACGTGGACAGCGACGAGGCCGTGCGCATGCACCGCGACCTGGGCGCCAAGCGGTCGCTCGGCATCCACTGGGGCACGTTCGATCTCACCGACGAAGCGCTGGACGAGCCGCCACGGGCGCTGGCCCAGGCGCTGGCCCGCGCCGGCGTCGGCGAAGAACGTTTCTTCCTGCTCGCTTTGGGGCAGACTCGCAAGTTGCCGCGGCGCGGCGCGGCTCCCTGACCGGGCATCGAGGTCGGTCGGCTGCTGGCGCGCCCCCCTGCTGCAGCCCCGACACGCAAGCCCGCCTTCACCTGGTTCAAGCACCCGATGTCCTTTGTCATCAGCGTCTTCAGTTTCTGTTCGTCTGCAACCCGTGCGTTCGAATGTCGCGCCATGCGTCCGTTCGCGGCGATGCTGCTGGCCGCCGCCTGCCTGGCACCCGCGCAGCCGGCCCTTGCCGCGTCGGGTGCCGTGGTGTCCACGCCGCAGGTGCGCGCCGAACTGGTGGCGCACGCGCCGCAGGGTCTGGCTGCGGACAAGCCCTTGTGGCTGGGCTTGAAGATAGAGCACAAGCCCCATTGGCACACCTACTGGAAGAATCCTGGCGACTCCGGCCTGCCCACCACGCTGGTGTGGCAACTGCCGCCTGGCGTGCAAGCAGGCGACATCGCGTGGCCCACGCCCA
>JANOZF010000072.1:0-59459 GCA_031429255.1 Rubrivivax sp. | reverse complement strand
TCGCGGCCGCTGGCGCCGCTGCACCCGGCCGAGGTCGAGTTCGAAGCCTTTTTGCAGAGCCACGCGCCGATGCAGAAAGCGGCTGCCACGCGCGCCGACGACCCCGGTTTCTGGCTCTATTCCAGCGGCTCCACGGGCCGGCCCAAGGGCACGGTGCACTCTCATGCCAACCCCTACTGGACCTGCGAGCTGTACGGCAAGGGCGTGCTGGGCCTGACCGACCGCGACGTGTGCTTCAGCGCCGCCAAGCTGTTTTTCGCCTATGGCCTGGGCAACGGCCTGACCTTCCCGCTGAGCGTGGGCGCCACCACCATCCTGATGGCCGAGCGCCCCACGCCCGAGGCCACCTTCAAGCGTTGGTGCGGCGAGGTGGGGGGTGTCAAGCCCACGGTGTTCTTTGGTGCTCCCACCGGCTTTGCCGGCATGCTGGCGTCACCGCAGCTGCCCGGGCGCGACCAGGTTGCGCTGCGCCTGGCCTCGTCGGCAGGCGAGGCGCTGCCGGCCGACATCGGCGAACGCTTTCAACGCCACTTCGGCGTCGACATCGTCGACGGCATCGGCTCCACGGAGATGCTGCACATCTTTCTGTCCAACCAACCTGGCAAGGTGCGCTATGGCACCACCGGCTGGCCGGTGCCAGGCTATGAGGTCGAACTGCGCGGCGAAGGCGGTGCGCCGGTGGCCGACGGCGAGATAGGCGACCTGTACATCCACGGCCCCAGCGCCGCGATGATGTACTGGGGCAACCGCGCCAAGACCCTGGACACCTTTCAGGGTGGCTGGACGCGCAGCGGCGACAAGTACGTGAAGAACGCCGACGGCACCTACACCTACAGCGGCCGCAGCGACGACATGCTGAAGGTCAGCGGCATCTACGTCAGCCCCTTCGAAGTCGAAGCCACACTGGTGCAACACCCGGCGGTGCTGGAAGCTGCCGTGATCGGCAAGGAAGACGCCGAGGGCCTGACCAAGACCAAGGCCTTCGTGGTGCTGAAAAGCGGCGCCAGCGCCGACGCGGCCGAGTTGCAGGCCTTCGTGAAGGACCGGCTGGCCCCGTACAAGTACCCGCGCTACATCGAGTTCGTCGCCGAACTGCCCAAGACCGCCACCGGCAAGATCCAGCGCTACAAGCTGCGTGATCTGGAGTCGGGCCGCCGCTGACCCGGGCGCGACGCAGAACACCATGACCACCCGCTTTGTCGACATCGCCTGGCGCGAACGCCGCGTGCGCATCGAACACGCCTGGATCGGCTGCGAGCGCGCTGGCCGGCCGTTGCTGGTCTTCCTGCACGAGGGGTTGGGCTCGGTGTCGATGTGGCGCGATTTCCCGCAACGCCTGTGCGATGCCGTGCACGCCCGCGGCCTGGTCTATTCGCGCCCAGGCTATGGCCGCTCGACACCGAGGGCGCCGCAGGAGGCCTGGGACCTGGATTTCATGCACCGTCAGGCGCATGAAGTGCTGCCGGCGCTGTTCTCGGCACTGGGTGTCGATGTGCCGCGCGAAAGGCCCTGGCTGCTGGGCCACAGCGACGGCGCATCGATCGCCTTGCTCTACGCCGCGCGCTGGCCGCAGCAGCTGGGCGGCGCGGTCGTGATGGCGCCGCACATCCTCGTAGAGGACCTGTCGATCACCAGCATCGAAAAGGCGCGCGACGCCTACCGCGACACCGGCCTGAAGGCCCGCCTGGCGCGCCATCACGACGACCCGGATTCAGCCTTTCGCGGCTGGAACGACATCTGGCTGCATCCACCGTTTCGCCACTGGTCGATCGAAGACGAGATCCGCACCATCAGCTGCCCACTGCTGGCGATGCAGGGCCTGGACGACGAATACGGCACGCTGGAGCAGATTCACGGCATCGCACGCCGCGTGCCCCAGGCGCGCCTGCTGGAAATTGCCGCCTGCGGCCACTCTCCCCATCGGGATCAACCCGAGGCGGTGATCCGAGCGGTGCGTGAGCAGCTCGAAACCGCATAGATTCACGCCTCCCCGCACCATCACCCCTCACAACACCCCCGGAGACAGACCGATGAAGAAGATCCGCAATTCGCTGCTGGCCGTTGCTGCCGTTGCAGCACTGGCCTCGACGGCCGCCGTGCAAGCCCAGGGCCAGCCGCCACTGAAAGTGGGCCTGATGCTGCCCGCCACCGGCACCTTCGCCGCGCTGGGCACCGCCATCGAAAACGGCTTCAAGCAATACGTGGCCGAGCAGGGGGGCAAGCTCGGCGGGCGCGAGATCCAGTACTTCAAGGTCGACGACGAGAGCGACCCGTCCAAGGCCACCGACAACGTCAACAAGCTGATCAAGCGCGACAACGTCGATGTCATCGTCGGCACCGTGCACAGCGGCGTGGCACTGGCCATGGCCCGCGCGGTGAAGGAAAGCAAGACGATGCTGCTGGTGCCCAATGCCGGCGCCGACGCCATCACCGGCGCGCTGTGCGCACCCAACATCGTGCGCTCGAGCTTCAGCAACTGGCAGCCGGGTTACGCCACCGGTGTGATCGCTGCGCAAAAGGGCTACAAGAAGGCGATGACCATCACCTGGAACTACGCCGCCGGCACCGAGACGGTCAAGGGTTTCACCGAAGCCTTCGAAAAGGGTGGCGGCAAGGTCATGAAAGACCTGAGCCTGCCGTTCCCGAACGTCGAGTTCCAGGCGCTGCTGACGGAAATCGCGGCGCAGAAGCCCGATGTCGTGTTCGCCTTTTTTGCCGGTGGCGGCGCGGTCAAGTTCGTCAAGGACTACGACGCTGCGGGCCTGAAGAAGAGCATCCCGCTGGTGGGGTCGGGTTTCCTGACCGACGGCACGCTGGAAGCGCAGGGTGCGTCGGCACAAGGGCTGCTGACATCGCTGCACTATGCCGACGGCATCGACACGCCACGCAACAAGGCCTTCCGCACCAAGTATGCGGTGACCTACAAGTCGCAGCCCGACGTCTACGCCGTGCAGGGCTACGACGCGGCGCAAATCCTGGCTGCCGGACTGACGGCCGTGAAGGGCGACTTCGCCCAGCGCGACGCCATGGTGGCGGCCATGCGCAAGACCACGGTCGACAGCCCACGCGGCAGGTACACCTTGTCTGCAGCGCACAACCCGGTGCAGGACTTCTACGTGCGCGAGGTCAAGGGCAACGAAAACGTGATGAACGGCATCGCCGTCAAGGTGCTGCCCGACCCGGCGCGCGGCTGCAAGATGTAATTCAACCGCGTTGTTCGCCAGGCGTTGCCGCCAGACGTGGCAGCGCCCGGCGCACCGCGCTGTTCACCAGCCATGGACTTCGCCACCTTTCTCATCCAGTGCCTGAACTCGCTGCAGTACGGGCTGCTGCTGTTCCTGGTGGCTTCCGGCTTGACGCTGATCTTCGGCATCATGGGTGTCATCAACCTGGCGCATGGCAGCTTCTACATGATCGGCGCTTACATGGCCTACGCGCTGGCGCCGGTGGTGGCATCCACCTTTGGCGGCGGCTTCTTTGCCACGCTGTTCGTCGGCCTCGTGCTGGCGGTGCTGCTGGGCTACGTGCTGGAGTGGGCCTTTTTCAGTTTCCTTTACGAGCGTGAGCACCTGCAGCAGGTGTTGATGACCTACGGCCTGATCCTGGTGTTTGAAGAACTGCGCAGCATGCTCGTCGGCGACGACGTGTATGGCGTGAAAGCACCCGACTGGCTGGCCGGCACGATTGCGCTCGGCGACGTGATGACCTATCCCGTGTACCGGCTCTTCATCAGTGGCGTGTGCCTGGCGCTGGCGCTGGGCATGTGGCTCGTCTTCACGCGCACACGGCTGGGCATGATGATCCGCGCCGGCTCCACCAACCGCGAGATGGTGCAGTCGCTGGGCGTCGACATCAAGTTCCTGTACCGCGTGGTGTTTGCGGCTGGCGTGGCCATAGCCGTGCTGGCCGGCATGGTGGCCGCACCGGTGAGCAGCGTCTACCCGGGCATGGGCAACCAGGTGCTGATCATCTGTTTTGTGGTGGTCGTGATCGGTGGCATCGGCTCGATCCGCGGCGCCTTGCTGGCCGCGTTGCTGATCGGTGTGGTCGACACCTTCGGCAAGGTGGTGTTTCCGCAGGCCGCCGGCGTGCTGGTTTACGTGCTGATGGCGCTGATCCTGTTGTGGAAGCCCGACGGGCTGTTCAAGGCGGGATGACCACCATGGACCGCGGAAAACTGTCCTTCGTGATCGCTGCCTTTGCGCTGCTGGCGGCCTACCCGTTCGTGGCCGGGCAATTCGGTCTCGACCTGGTGGCCAAGATCATGATCTACGCCATCTTTGCGCTCAGCCTGGAACTGCTGGTGGGCAGCACCGGCCTGGTCTGCTTCGGCCACGCGGCGCTGTTTGGCATTGGCGCCTATGCCGCCGTGTTGCTGTCGCCCGAAGCCGACGCCGCGGCGTTGTGGTGGCTGCTGCCGTGCAGTGTGCTGGCGGCCGCCACCTATGCGCTGTTCATGGGGGCGCTGTCGCTGCGCACCAAGGGTGTCTACTTCATCATGGTCACGCTGGCCTTTGCGCAGATGGCCTACTACGTGATCCACGACACCAAGGTTGGCGGTGGCACCGATGGCATCTATCTCAACATCAAGCCGGTGTTGAAGGTCGGCGGCAGCGTGTGGCTGGACCTGGACAAGGCCGTCAGCTTCTATGCCTTCACCTGGCTCACGCTGCTGCTGGTGTTCGGCTTTCTGGCACTGCTGTTGCGCTCGCGCTTTGGCCGCGCGCTGGCCGGCATCAAGGTCAACGAACAACGCATGCGCGCCACGGGTTTTGCCACCTACCCGTACAAGCTGGCGGCCTTCGTCATCTCGGGCGGCATCGCTGGGCTGGCTGGCTTCTTGTTTGCCGTGAAGGACGGCGTGGTCAACCCCGAGCTGCTGAGCTGGCATCTTTCGGGGGCCGTGCTGATCATGATCATCCTGGGTGGACTGGGCCACCTGCGCGGCGCGTTGATCGGCGCCTTCGCCTTTGCGCTGCTGCAGGAGTTCTTCAAGTCCGAGGCCATCTTCGGCGCCTTCGCCAAGCACTGGCACCTGGGCCTGGGGCTGACCATCATCGCCAGCGTGGCGCTGCTGCCGCGCGGCCTGGTGGGCCTGCCGGGCCAGTGGCGCGACCGCCTGCTCGGCCGTGCATCGCGCCGCGCCGGGCCTTCGGAGGCCACACCGTGAGCACGCCCGAGATCCTGCTGCGCGGCCGTGACATCACCCGCCGCTGGGGCGGCCTGGTGGCCGTGAACAAAGTGTCGCTCGATCTGGCACGAGGCACCGTGCACGCCGTCATCGGCACCAACGGCGCGGGCAAGTCGACGCTGATCAACATCCTGTCTGGCGAGATCCCGCCCAGCGATGGCCATGTGGAACTGATGGGGCACGACGTCACGCGCTGGACGCAACCCCGGCGCGCCCAGGCCGGCCTGGGCCGCAGCTACCAGCGCAACACCATCTACCCGAGCTTCACGGTGCTTGAAAACTGCCGCCTGGCAGCGCAGGCGCGCACGCCCAAGCCCTGGCTGTGGTGGCAGGACGCCAGCCGCTGCGCCACCAGCGTGCCGGCGGCGCACGCTGCAGCGGCGCGTGCCGGGCTGCAAGACAGCCTGGACCGGCCTGCGGGCTTGCTCAGCCATGGGCAGAAGCGCCAGCTGGAGATCGCGATGTGCCTGGCCACGGCGCCCCAGGTGCTGCTGCTGGACGAACCCTTGGCCGGCATGGGTGCCGAGGAGACCGACCGCATGCTGGCGCTGCTTGCCGAGTTGAAGACCAGCCACGCGATTCTGCTGGTGGAACACGACATGGACGCGGTCTTTCGTGTCGCGGACCGCATCACGGTGATGGTCAACGGTGCGGTCATCGCCAGCGGCAGCCCCGACGAGGTGCGCAACAGCGACGAGGTGCAAACCGCCTACCTCGGAGGGCATGGCCATGGGTGAAATGGGAGACCTGACCCCAAAGCAGAGAGCCACCGACGTCATTCTCGACGCCCGCGACATCCACGCCTGGTACGGCAGCAGCCATGTGCTGCACGGCGTGGATCTGCAGATACGGCGCGGCCAGACGGTCGGGCTGCTGGGCCGCAATGGCATGGGCAAGAGCACGCTGATCCGCACGCTGCTGGGCCATGTCACGCAGCGCGACGGGCAGATCCACCTGTTCGGGCACGACCTGTCCAGAGCCCGGCCCCACGAGGTGGCGCGCCACGGCGTGGCCTACGTGCCCGAGGGGCGAGGGGTGTTCCCCAACCTGAGCGTGCGCGAAAACCTGGTGATGGCGGCCAAGCCGCCGGGGCCCGGTGGGCGAGGCTGGAGCTACGACCGCGTGCTGCAGACCTTTCCGCGCCTGGCCGAACGCCTGGGCAACCTGGGTGCGCAACTCTCGGGTGGTGAGCAGCAGATGTTGTCCATCGGGCGCGCGCTGATGACACAACCCGAACTCATCATCCTGGACGAAGCCACCGAGGGCCTGGCGCCGCTGATCGTGGCCGAGATCTGGCGCGTCATTGGCCAGATCCGCAAAGACGGCATTGCCACCCTCATCGTCGACCGCGACTACCGCAAGGTGCTGGCGCAGAGCGACCATGCGGTGGTGCTGCAAAAGGGGCAGGTGGCGCTGGCGGGCGAGTCGTCGGCGCTGCAGGGCAGCGCCGAGCTGGCGGGGTTTCTGGGGGTGTGACCACACCACCGTGCTGATCTTTCACGCTGATCTTCGGCATGGATCTCCTGCGCTGCAGCGGCGCGTGCAGGGCCGACACGGCACCGAGAGCCGGCTTGTGGCCAAGCAGTTTGCGGGGCGGCTTCGTGCAAACTACCCGCGCAGGGTCGTTGTCGCCAGGGCCCATGGAAAGCGCGCGTGAACACGATCGAACAACTGCAACAGATCCTGCAGCAGGTGCGTTGCATTGCGGTGGTCGGCCTGTCGGCCGAATGGCACCGCCCCAGCTACTTCGCCGCCAAGTACATGCAAGAGCACGGCTACCGCATCGTGCCGGTGAACCCGCGTTACGCCAAGACCGAATCGGCCATCCTGGGCGAGCGCTGTTACGCCGACCTGGCCGATATCCCGTTTCCGGTCGACATGGTCGATGTCTTTCGTCGCAGCGAAGACGTGCTGCCGATTGCGCAGCAGGCGGTGGCCATCGGTGCGCGGTGTCTTTGGCAACAGATCGGTGTGATCAACCTCGAAGCCGACCGCCTGGCGCGTGATGCCGGGCTGGACTCGGTGATGGACCGCTGCGTGAAGATCGAACACGGGCGCTTTTTTGGTGGTCTGAAGTGGGTGGGTGTGAACACCGGCATCGTGTCGGCCAAACGTCCCGTTCTCACGCGATAACCGGAACACCCCATGACCGACCACGTGTTCAAACCCGAGACCCTGGCCATTCACGCCGGCCAGGTGCCTGACAGCGCCACCGGTGCACGGGCGCTGCCCATCTACCAGACCACGAGTTACGTGTTCGACAGCGCCGAGCACGCGGCCAGCCTGTTCAACCTGCAGACCTTCGGCAACGTCTATTCGCGGCTGTCCAAGCCCACCGTGGCGGCGCTGGAAGAGCGCATCGCCGCGCTCGAGGGGGGGCGTGCCGGCATCGCCACGGCCAGCGGCATGGCCGCTGAAACGATGGCGCTGATGACCTTGTTGCAGCAGGGCGATCATGTCGTCGCAGCGGGCGCGCTGTATGGCGGCAGCGTGACGCTGCTGGCGGTGAATCTGAAACGGTTTGGCATCGAGACCACCTTTGTCGACGCGTCGGACCCCAACGCCTTTGCGGCGGCCATGCGGCCGAACACGCGCGCGGTGTTCGCCGAAAGCCTGGGCAACCCCAGCCTGGCGGTGCTGGACATCGCGGCAGTGGCTGACGTCGCGCACGCGCACGGCGTGCCCCTGATCGTCGACAACACGGTGCCGTCGCCCTTCCTGTGCAACCCGCTGCGCCTGGGCGCCGACATCGTCGTGCATTCAGCCACCAAGTACCTGGGCGGCCATGGCACCACGCTGGCTGGCGCGATGGTGGAAAGCGGCAAGTTTCCTTGGGGCAACGGCAAGTTTCCGGGCATGACGGAGCCATCCCCGGGCTACCACGGCGTGAAGTTCTTCGAGACCTTCGGCGACTTCGCGTTCACGATGCGTGCGCGTATGGAAACCTTGCGTGTTTACGGCTCGACGCTGGCGCCGATGTCGGCCTGGCAGATCCTGCAAGGCATCGAAAGCTTGCATGTGCGCATGGAGCGGCACTGCACCAATGCGCGCCAGGTGGCACGGTTCCTGAAGCAGGACAAGCGCGTGAGCTGGGTCAACTACCCTGGCCTGCCCGACCATCCGCAGCACGGTCTGGTGGCGCGGCAGATGCGCTCGGTCGACGGCGCACCGGGTGCTTCGGGCCTGCTGGCGTTTGGTATCAAAGGTGGCGTCGAGGCCGGCGTTCGCTTCATCGAAGGCGCGCAGTTCATGAGTCACGTGGCCAACATCGGCGACACGCGCACGCTCATCATTCACCCGGCGTCGACCACGCACCGGCAGCTGGACGCCGATCAACAACGCGCTGCGGGGGTACTGCCCGACATGGTGCGCATGTCGGTGGGCATCGAGCACATCGACGACATCCTGTGGGACATCGACCGCGCCCTCGGCGCCAGCTGACGGCGTGCTGTGCGCATGATCATCGCTGCGGAGCGGGCCGTCGGGGTTCGATTCGGTTGCCGTGCTGCAAGCGAAGGGCCCGGCCTGGCAAGCCGCTTCGGCAGCACCGTCTCGCCAAAGAACCGCAGAGCCCTGTCTAAGCGGCCGGGGCTTTGGCCGGTGCCACCGCCGGAACCACCGGCCGAGGCCACAAGCCCAGCGCCAGCGCCGTGCCGGCCAGCACCACGGCTGCGCCCAGCAGCATCTGCAGCGTGATGGTTTCGCCCAGGTACAGCGCGCCTGACAAGCCAGCCACCACCGGGTTCAGAAAGGTCACCGAAATCGCGCCCACGGTGCCGATGCGGCGCAGCAGCCGGTAGTACAGCAAGAAGCCCATGGCCGAGCTGGCCACGCCCAGAAAGGCCACCTCGGCCCAGGCGCGCGCACCCGGTGGCGTGGCGGGATAGGTGGCCCAGGCCAGCGGTGCCAACGCTGCGGCGGCCAAGGCCAGCCCACCGGCCGTCAAGGCCATGGCGTCCATGCCCGCCAGGTGCTTGCGCGTGTAGTTGGCGCCCAGCGCCCACACCAGCGAACAGAACAACATCGCGCCCACGGCCAGCAGCCCGGCGGGTGTCTTGAACGACGCACTGCCCCAGGTCAGCACGGCCACGCCGGTGAACCCGATCAGCAGGCCCAACCGGCGCCAGCCGTCCAGCCGTTCGGTCTTTCCGATGTGCGCCAGTAGTGCGGCAAACAGCGGCGCGGTGGCGTTCAGCACCGCCAGCATGCCCGCCGTGAGGTGCTGCGCCGCGTAGCCCAGCAACAGAAAGGGCAGGGCGGTGAACACCACGGCCTGCACCAGCAAAGGCTTGGGGTGAGTCCACAGCCCTTTCAGCCTGCCGCGCCAGGCCAGCAGTGGCAACAGCACCAGCGCCGCAATGGCCATGCGCGCCGCCACCATGGCTGCCGGGCCGAACGCGGGCACCGCCGCGCGCATGAACAGGTAGGCGCTGCCCCACAACAGGCTCAGCAGCATCAGATCCAGCAGGTCACGGGGTCGCATCCAGGCCAGCTTAGCCTACCGGCCCTGCAATCCGTGTCACGTCGGCAACGCGTGTTTCAATTGCCACATGAACGAGCCGAAACCCCCACCGTCTCGCACCGGTGCCGACCTGCTGTGCGAAACCCTGCTCGCCGAAGGCGTGGACCTGTGCCTGGCCAACCCCGGGACCAGTGAAATGCACTTCGTTGCCGCGCTGGACCGCCAGCCGCGCATGCGCTGCGTGCTGGGCTTGTTCGAGGGCGTGGTCACCGGGGCTGCCGACGGCTACGCCCGCATGGCCGACAAGCCAGCCTGCACGCTGCTGCACACCGGCCCCGGGCTGGCCAACGGCCTGGCCAACCTGCACAACGCCCGCCGCGCCTACACGCCCATCGTCAACGTGGTGGGTGACCACGCCAGCTGGCATCTGGACGCGGACGCACCGCTGACGTCCGACATCGAAAGCCTGGCGCGGCCGATGTCGCGTTGGGTCGGGCGCAGCACGTCACCCGAGTCGCTGGGCCCGCTGGCGCAACAGGCGGTGCACGAAGCGTTGCAGCCGCCGGGCGGCGTGGCCACGCTAATCTTGCCGGCCGACCACGCGTGGAGCACGACGCTGGCACGGCCGCCGGCTGCGCGTGCACGCGCGCAGCCTCAGGCGCCCGCGCTGCAGAGAGAGGCCGGCACAGCGGCCGCCGTGCTGGCCGCCGTGCGCCAGGGCCAAACGACCTGCCTGCTGCTGGCCGGCCGTGCGTTGCGCGACGAAGGGCTGCAGCTGGCCGCCCGCATCGCCCAGGCCACCGGTGTGAAACTGCTGACGCAGCAGGCCAACGGCCGCGTGCAGCGGGGCCTGGGCCGCTTGATGCTGGACCGCGTGCCCTATGTTGTCGACAACGCATTGGCCATGCTGAGGCCCTTGCAGTGCATGGTGCTGTTTGGCGCCAAGGCGCCGGTGGGTTTCTTTGGCTACCCGGGCAAGCCCAGCCACATGCTGCCGCCCGGCTGTGAAGTGCTGGTGGCTTCGCACGCGGGAGAAGATGAACTGCAGGCGTTGCACCTGCTGGCCGACGCCGTGGGGGTTGGCGTGGGCCCGGCGCCCGCAGCCTGGCTGGCGCAGCGCAAGCCTCTGCCGTTGCCGCAGGGTGCGCTGACGGCCGACGCCGTGGCGCGCAGCGTGGTGGCGCAACTGCCCGAGCAGGCCATCGTCTGCGACGAGAGTGTCAGCTCGGGACGCGATTTTTTCGCCATGAGCTGGCACGCGGCACCGCACGACTATCTGCAGATCACCGGCGGCGCCATCGGCTGCGGTCTGCCGTTGGCCACTGGCGCCGCGCTGGCGGCACCCGGGCGCAAGGTGGTCACGCTGCAGGCCGATGGCAGTGCGATGTACACGCTGCAGGCGCTGTGGACACAGGCCTGCGAAAAGCTGGATGTGCTGACCATCATCTACAGCAACCGGCGCTACGCCATCCTGCATGGCGAGTACCACGCGGTGGGAGCTGGCGCACCAGGCGCCAACGCGCGGCGCATGTTCGATTTCGACGACCCGGCGCTGGACTGGGTGAAGCTGGCGCAAGGGCAGGGTGTGGAGGCCGGCCGCGCTGAAACGGCCGAGGCCTTCAACGACCTGCTGGCAGCAGCGCTGCGCAGTCCGGGGCCGTTCCTCATCGAAGCTGTGATCTGAGCCCGTCCCCGCAGCGCGCAAGGACACCAGCCACCCATGCCCGCCGGCAACACCGCCCGCCTGTACCGCATCGAGGCCCTGATCCGCCAGCACGGCCATGTCAGCTTCAAGGACCTCCTCAGCGAACTGGAGGTGTCACCGGCCACGCTCAAGCGCGACCTGGAATTCCTGCGCAGCCGCATGGGCGCGCCGATCGAGTACGACGCACTGTTAGCCGGTTACCGGTTCGGCCAGGGCTATTCGGGCCAGGCCCGGCATGAACTGCCCGGCCTGTGGTTCGACGAATCGGAACTGCACGCGCTGTTGACCGCTCAGCAGGTGCTGGCGGGGCTGGACACCGGCGGTCTGCTCAGCCGCCACCTGCAGCCACTGCTGGACCGCATCCAGCTGCTGCTGGCCAGTGGGCAGGGTGTGGCCGAGGCGGCGCAGGTGATGAAGCGGGTGCGCATCGTCACTGCATCGCGCCGCCCGGTGCCCAGCCGGCACTTCGAACGCGTGAGCTCGGCGCTGTTTTCGCGCCAGCGCCTGCACCTGCGCTACCTCACGCGGGGGCGCGGCGAGGTGAGTGAACGCGACGTATCGCCGCAGCGTCTGGTGCACTACCGCAACACCTGGTATCTGGACGCCTACTGTCACCGTGCCGAGGACCTGCGCCGCTTTGCGCTGGATGCGATGCAGGAAGCGCAGGTGCTGGACCGGCGCTGCAAGGACGTGCCGCTGCGCGCGGTGCAAGCCCGCATGGACGCCGGCTACGGCATCTACGCCGGAGGCACCAGCCAGTGGGCCGTGCTGCTGTTCAATGCCCAGGCCGCGCAATGGGCCAGTTGCGAAGAGTGGCACCCGCAGGCGCAAGGGCTTTGGCGCGATGACGGCAGCTACGAAATGCGCCTGCCCTACGTGGATGCCACCGAGTTGCTGATGGACGTGTTGCGCCAGGGCGACCAGGTGCAGGTGCTGGAGCCCCCTTCGCTGGTGGCCGCCGTGGCCGGGCGGCTGCGCGCCGCAGCGGCGATGTACGGCGCGGCGCAGGCAGGGCCCGCCGCCGCGGCCGTCACCTGAATGGCACCCCATGAGTGAATCCAGAGACCAGCAGCCCATGCTGATTGCCGGCGGCGGCATCGGCGGCATGGCGCTGGCCCTGACGTTGCACCAGATCGGCGTGCCTTGCATCGTCTACGAGGCGGTGCCTGAACTCAAGCCACTCGGCGTGGGCATCAACCTGCAGCCGAATGCCGTGCGCGAGCTGATGGACCTGGGCATCGACGACGCGCAGTTGTCCGCCATCGGCCTGCCGGCGCGCGAATGGGCGCTGGTGGGCCGCAACGGCAACGACGTCTATGCCGAGCCGCGCGGCTTGCTGGCCGGCTACCGGTGGCCGCAGTACGCGGTGCACCGTGGTGCATTGCAGATGCTGCTGGCGCGCACGGTGCAGCAGCGGCTGGGTGCCGGCGCCGTACGCCTGGGTGAACGCGTGGTGGGCTATCGGCACGGCACCGATGGCGTGACCGCGCTGCTTGAAGACCGCCAGGGGCGGCAGCACAAAGCCCAGGGCAGCCTGCTGGTGGCGGCAGACGGCCTGCTCTCGGCCGTGCGCGCGCAGATGCACCCGTTGCGACAGGCTGTGCGCCGACATCTCGGCACTGGTGCTGCGCAACCGTGGCGCCGGGCCTTTTGCGTTGCTGGGCCTGGTGGAAGAGCGCTGCGGCGGTGTTTTCGACGACATCGACCAGGTGATACCGGCAGCCGAGCGGGAAGCCTTCATGGCACGCTACAAGGCGCCCGCCGGCATGGCTTCAAGCCGCCGGGCGAACCAGCAGCGACGCCAGTTCCGGCATCAGGGTTGCAGGTTCGGTCTGCGCCAGCGCACCCTGCAGCGTCGACAGCACCGCAGCGGCCACTTCACGGTGCGCGCCCGTGTCGGCCGCCATCTCGTTGTAGTAGCCCAGGTCCTTGCAGGCGTTGGCGATGGAGAAGCGCAGGCTGGACGGGTCCTTCGTCAGCAGATAGGGCTTGATGCGCTCCAGCGCGATGCCGCCGCCGCCGCCCTGCGCAAGCACGTTGACGAACACCTCGGGCGCCACGCCGTTGGCGTGTGCGCAGGCAGCAGCCTCCGACAGCAGCGTGACCATGCCCAGCGACACATAGTTGTGCAGCAGCTTCATGCCGTGGCCGGCGCCCACGGGTCCGGCGCGGGTGATGTTCTCGGCAAAACACTGCAGCAGCGGACGGCACTCGTCCAGCAGCGCCGCGTCACCGCCCACCAGCAGGTTCAGGCGGCCCTCGGCGGCCTCTTTGGGCGTGCGTGTCATGGGCGTGTCCATGAAGCGGCTGCCAGCGGCCTGAACCGCCTGCGCCATGCGCAACGTGGACGACGGAATGGCCGTGGAGCAGTCGATCACCACGCTGCCCGGCCGCAAGCCTTGCAGGACACCGCCAGGACCGGTGAGCACGGTTTCGACCTGCGCAGATCCGGTCAGCACGAGGATGACCACGTCAGACCGGGCTGCCAACTCGGCCGCGCTGTGCATCGCCACCACGCCGGCTGCCTTCAGACCTTCCAGCGGCTGGTTGCCGCCATGCTCCAGCACGGTCAGTGAGTAGCCGTGCTTGACGATGTTGCTGGCAATGCCGTGGCCCATGAGCCCGATGCCCACCATGCCGACTCTGGGTTTCATGGCCTGTGTCCTCGATGAATGAAGACCGCGATGATGCCTCGTGGCCGGTGGTGCAGCACACGCGACCAGCCCTGATCGCGTTCTGGTCCCGCGGGTCGAGCGCGATGGGCCAGGGCAGAGCAACGGCGGCCGGCAAGGGCCGGCCGTGCCGGGCCTGTCAACCGCCAGGAATATGCGGCGGGTTCAGCCGCACCACCTTGACCTTGCCCTTGCGCAGGCGGATGTTGAGCATTTCCACCGCCAGCGAAAACGCCATGCCGAAGTAGACATAGCCCTTGGGCACATGGTGCCCGAAGCCTTCAGCCACCAGCACCACGCCCACCACCACGAGGAAGGACAGCGCCAGCATCTTGATGGTGGGGTGATCGGAGACGAAACGACCGATCGGGCCTGCAAACAACATCATCAGAGCCACCGAGACGATCACCGCCGCGATCATGATGCGCACGTCGTCCACCATGCCCACCGCGGTGATGATGGAGTCCAGCGAGAACACCAGGTCGACGACCATGATCTGAAGAATGATGGCGGCCATCGTGGCCTTCGCGGCTGCGCCAGGGCCATGCTCTTCCTCGCCTTCCAGCGACTGGTGTATCTCGCCGGTGCTCTTCCAGATCAGGAACAGCCCGCCCAGAATCAGGATCAGGTCGCGCCCCGAGAAGCCTTTGCTGAAGACCGTGAACAGCGGTTCCACAAGGCCCACGATCCAGGCCAGCACCAGCAGCAGCCCGATGCGCATGAACATGGCCATGAACAGGCCGATGCGGCGGGCAAACTCACGCCGTTCCTTCGGCAGCTTGTCGACCAGGATCGAGATGAAGATGATGTTGTCTATGCCCAGCACCAGCTCCAGCGCGGTGAGGGTGGCAAAGGCGATCCAGGCTTCGGGGGATGAGAGGAGTTCCATCTCTGTATTGTCCTCAGGGTGGCATGCCCGCCCAAGTCGAGATTCATTAGCCCCAGGCCGAAAAGGTGTAGCGGTTGACAAGGGGGCGCACGTTGGTGCGACGAAGGCCCCGCGCAGACGTCAGCCGGCCAGACGGTCCTCGGTCAGCCGTCCGGGTTGCTGCGCCGCTGCTTGCCCACCACCCGTGGTCACTGCATGCGCAGCGCGAAGTTCTTCGGTGGTGGTGCCTTTGCCATGAGGCACCCAGCCTGGGGGCATGAACAGATAGCCCAAGACGGCGCGTGGGCTGCGTGCGCTGGCCAAGTCGCGCAGCAGGCTGGCCCACTGAGAAAACTCCACCACCAGCGGGTTGTAGCTGGTCATGGGCTTGACCAGGCCATAGCGGCAGGGCAGGTCATCGCGTTCGCGAATGTAGGTGCCAAACAAGCGGTCGAACACCACCAGCACGCCGCCATAGTTGCCGTCCAGGTATTCCAGGTTGGCCGCATGGTGCACACGGTGGGCTGAAGGTGTGTTCAACCAGCCCTCCAGCCAGCCCAGCTTGGGTATCCAGGTGGCGTGGATCCAGAACTGGAACAGCAGGTTCAGTGTCAGCGCCGTTGCCAGCAGCCGCAAGTCAAAGCCCATCCAGACCATGGGCATCAGGAAGATGCTGACGCCGGTGACCCGCCCAAAAGCCCCGATGCGCAGCGAAGCACCCAGGTTCAGCTGGTTGGGTGTGTGGTGCACCGCGTGGTTGCTCCAGAACCAGCGCACACGATGGCCGGCGCGGTGCAACCAGTAGTAGAAGAATTCAAGCGCGAAGAACAGCAGCAGCACCGACGCCACGCTGTCCACCGCGATGGTGGTGAGGCGGTGCGACTCGATCCACGGCACCAGCGGCTGCACGATGGAAAAGGGCACCAGCACCGTGATGACGATGCGCAGCACGAAGTCGAACATCGAGACGCCAAAGCCGCGCCAGTCGTAGCCCTGCACCCGGCTGAGCACCAGACCTTCCAGCACCGACAGCAAAAACACCGTGGGTGCCGCCACGAAGAGCAGGAATTTTTCGATTCCGGTCATGTTTCTCACACCCCTGTTGGTGGCACTGTTGACACGGCGAGCCCGCACCTGCCACGTAACGGCCAGGTAACGGCCAGACAGAAGTCTACGTGTTTGCGCGATGCCCGGGGGCGCAGTCAGTCCACACATGGGCGGACGCTCTAACCTCTCAGGTGGCTGGCCGCCGCTTGAACCAGCGCACCGTGTGTTCACGCAACGGCCGGGCCGGGGCGCCGTGGGCTCGCAATGTGTGGTCCAAGGCCACGCCGGCGTCGTCGGAAACGGCGGCGGCACGCGCCTGCCGCACGGCGTTGGCGCGTGCAGCAGCCGTGACGGTTGCACTTTCGGCAGCCCCAAAGGCCAGGTGCTCGATGATGTGCAGCAGGTTTTCCTTGCCGCGTTCGTTGGTGCTGCCGTAACCCTTGATGAGTCGGCCGCACAGTGCCAGCTCGTGACCCAGGGCCCAGTCTTCGCGCGTGCCACGCTCCACTGCGGCGAGCCAGCGCTCGATGAGTTGCTGCTCCAGCGCAAAGCGGCTGCCGCGCCGGCGCTGGGCTTTCAGCGCCGCCACGGCGCGCAGCGCCAGCACACCCACCACCGTGTGCGTGCCCACGCGCAGCGGCAGCGCCCAGGGCTCCAGCCCGCGCAACACGCGCCGGCGGTCCCAGGCCTGCAGCCGCTTCGCCAGCGCCAGCGGCAACAGCGCCGCAAACTCGGGCACGCCGGGCTTGAAGTGGTCGTAGGTTTTCACGATGTCGTCGTCACCGGCGGCCACCTCTCGCCTGACGCGCGCGGCGCGGCTGTGCCTGAGCTTGAGAGCGGCCACGCGCACGATGTCGTCGAAAGCCATCCACAGCGCCAGCCAGCGGGTCATCTCTTGAGCGATGGCTTGACCGTGCGCGCCGCTGGGGTCGGCAGCGCGCTCGGCGGCCTCGACCCGCACCAGTCGCTCGTCGTAGAGCGCCGTGTAGGCGGCGTCCTGGTACTCGGTCAGGCGCTGCCGGGCCAGGGCGCGCAGGTCGGGCGTGGACGGTGCCTGCGGTTGCAGCGCGGCCTGCACCAGCTGCTGCTGTTCGCGCCTTTTCATCACGGCATCGAAGGCCAGCGCAAAGCCGCGCAGGCTGGGCTCAACACCTTTGCCGGAGTCACGAATCGTGTCTTCGAACACCGCGCGTGACATCGGCAACGCGCCGCTGCCGGCTATGGCGCCCAGCAACACCGCGCTGATGGCCGTGCCGGCTTGTTGCGCCAGGGCCCCCAGGTCCAGCAGTTCGGCACTGCGGCACTGCGCTTGCACCGTGGCCACCAGCGCGGCGCCATCGGCCCGGCCGTCGGTCATCTGCATTTTTTCGGCCACCGTCAGCGCGCGCGCGGTCGAACTGATGACGAGTGTGCGTGCCGGGCTGCTCATGCCGGCGCCGATCTGGCGCACCGTTTCGAGCAGCTCGGAGGACACCAGCAGATCGATGGCACCGGGCACCGGGTTCAAGCTGAACACCGGACGCCGGCCGCCCAGCACCGAGGCCGGTTGCGGGGACACCTCGACGTAATAGGTGGTGGCGCCGGTGCGCTGCGCCACGCCGGGCACCGAGGTGCTTTGCGCCGGATAACCGGCCCGCACGGCAGCGTCGTACAGCCATTCGGCCAGCACGCCACCGCCTTCACCACCCAGTGCGCAGACCAGCACCGTGATCGGTTGTGTGTTCACCGGTTCACTCCACCTTCAAGCCGGCTTCCTTGATGAAGCGGCCATAGCGTTCACGGTCCTTGCCTTGCGAGTCGATGAATTCGTTGCGGTTCATCAGCGCCACCTCGCCGCCGATGCGCTTGATGACGTCGGCCACTGCGGGCGTGACCAGGGCCTTGTTGACCTCGGCATTCAGTTGCAAGACCACAGGCGACGGCGTGCCATTGGGCGCGTAGATGCCGAAGATGGTGTCGGCGTCGAAGCCGGGGAGTCCCACTTCGGCCATGGTCGGCGTGTCGGGCACCTGCGACGAGCGCCGCGGGCTACCCACGGCCAGCAGCTTGAGCTTGCCTTCCTTGGCGTGCCGCAATCCGGGACCGGGGTCGAACATGAACTGCACCTGGCCGGCCAGCAGATCGGTCAGCGCCGGCGCTGCGCCCTTGTAAGGCACGTGCGTGGCCTGCAGCCCGGCCAGTCGCGCCATCATCTCGCCGGCCAGGTGCGGCGAACTGCCGCTGCCGGCCGAGCCGTAGCTGAGCTTGCCCGGGGTGGCCCGGGCGTAGGCGATGAACTCCGGCGCCGTGTTGGCGGGCACCGAAGGATGCGCCATCAGGAACACCAGCACCCGCGCCACGCTGGCCACCGGCAGCAGGTCGCGCTCGGCGTCGAACGGCATCTGCTTGTAGAGAAACGGGTTCACGGTCATGGCGCCGCCGCTGCTCATCAACAGCGTGTAGCCGTCTGCCGGTGACTTGGCCACGGCGTCGGCGCCGATGTTGCCGTTGGCGCCGGGGCGGTTTTCCACCACCACCTGCTGCTGCAGTTGCGTGCCCAGCTGTTGCGCCAGCGCGCGGCCGATGACGTCGGCCGCACCACCCGGTGGAAAGTTGACCACCAGCTTCAGCGGCTTGTTCGGAAAGGCCTGTGCCGTTGCCAGCGGGCTGACCAGGCTGAGCGAGCAAGCCAGCGCCAGGGCGGCACGACGGGTGAGGGTGTTCATGGTGGGTGTCTCCTTCTCTTGGGGTGAAACGGGCAGGGCGCTCACGCCGGGCGCAGCACCTGCGTGAGCGCCTGGCGCCACTGTGCCAGCAGTCTTTCGGGCCACTTCGGGTTGCGGATGACCTCGGCGCGGTAGAAGCTGGGGCACAGCGTGGCCGCGTGCGCGTTGGCGCCGCACAGGCCGCAGCCCACGCAGCCGTCGATCACGGTGGCCACCGGGTCCACCCGCAGCGGGTCGGGGTTGTCTTTCAGTGTCAGCGTCGGGCAGCCCGACAGGCGGATGCAGGCATGGTCGCCGGTGCACACGTCTTCGTCGACCCCGTACTTCACGCGCTCAACACGTTCACCGCGCTTGAGCAGGCCGGCGATCCAGGGCTTGATGCGGCGCTGGCGTTCGAGCTGGCATTCGCCCTCGGCCACCACCACCTTCAGGCCGGCAAAGGGCGTGGTCAACGCTTCCTGCAGCGTGGTTTTCATGGCCGCCACGTCGTAGGTGTTCACCACCCGCATCCACTGCACGCCCATGCCCTTGAGCGTGTCTTCGATGCTCTGGTTCTTGTGCGCCAGGCTCTGGTGCAGGTTCGACTTCAGCTCGGCCTCGGCCCTGGCTTCGTCATCGGGCGTGTTCAGGATGTCCTGCGTGCCGGTGGCCGAGGTGTAGCCGTTCTTCATGATCACCAGCACGGCGTCGTCATCGTTGAACAGCGCCGACTGCACCCCCGTGAGCAGCCCGTTGTGCCAGAAGCCACCGTCACCCATGATGGCGATGCTGCGCCGCTGCATCATCGGCGACACCCCGGCGCGGCTGGCCAGGCTCATGCCGTAGCCGAGGATCGAATGACCCGAAGAAAACGGCTCGAAGGTGGCCAGCGCATGGCAGCCGATGTCGGCCGCGATGTGCACCGGGCCCACCTGCTGCTGCGCCAGCTTCAGCGCCGAAAACACCGGCCGCTCGGGGCAGCCGATGCAGAAGCCCGGCGGTCGCGCGGGCAGCGGGCCCAGGGCCTTGGCCACGTCGCCACGGCGCTGCGCGTTGCCGGCCAGCCACGCGCGCGCCGCGCCCAGGTCCAGGTCGGGCAGGTGCTGGTCGGCCAGGGCGATGAGCCCGGCCGCCACCACTTCCACCGTGTATTCGCCCGCGGCGGGCAGCAGGTCCTTGCCGTGCAGCTGCGTTTGCACGCCCTGCTTGCGCAAGGCCAGCCCGATGTCCTTCTCGATGTACTCCGGGTTGCCTTCTTCCAGCACCAGCACCGCTTGCTTGACGCTGCAGAAGGCGCTGATCTCCGCGGGGACCAGGGGATAGGTGACGTTCAACACCAGCAGCGGCAGCTGGCTGGCGCCAAAGGCGTCGGCCAGGCCCAGCATCTGCAGCGCGCGGATCAGCACGTTGTACAGGCCGCCTTGCACCACCAGGCCCACGTCGTCCCGTGCGCCCTCGAAGTGTTCGTTCAGCCGGTGCCGGGTGATGTAGGCCTGCGCTGCAGGCAAGCGCTGCTCCACCTTCAGCTTCTCGTGCCTGAAGGTCACGGGCGGGTGCGCCAGCCTCATGTAGTCGAAGCCGGCGGGTTCATCGATGAGGTCGCGCGTGCTCAGCCGCGGTGCCACGTTGTCCTTGGCGGCAAAGGTGCCGCGCACGTGGCAGGCGCGGATGCGCAGTTCCATCACCGTGGGCATGTTGCTGGCTTCGCTGAGCGCAAAGGCATGCTCCACGCAATGCACCAGGTTGGCCAGGTCGGGGCGTGGGTCGAACAGTGCCAGCGTGCTCTTCATCGCGTAGGCGTGGGTGCGTTCCTGGATCACGCTGGCGCCTTCGCCATAGTCTTCGCCCACCACGATCAATGCACCGCCCACCACCCCGGGTGAAGCCAGGTTGGACAGTGCATCGGCCGCCACGTTGGTGCCGACGATGCTCTTCCAGGTCACCGCGCCGCGCAGCGGGTAGTGGATGGACGCGCCCAGCATGGCCGCCGCGGAGGCCTCGTTCGAGCAGGCCTCCACATGCACGCCCAGCGTGTCGAGGTAGGGCCGCGCCTGCACCATCACGTCCAGCAGGTGCGACACCGGCGCACCCTGGTACCCGCCCACGTAGGCTACTCCGGCCTGCAGCAGGCCCTTGGTGATGGCCAGGATGCCTTCGCCGTGAAAGGTGTCGCCCTGGCCCAGCTGCAACTGTTCGATCTGGTCGGTAAATTGGACTTCCATGGCGGCGTGTGCCGTGGCGACGGCGTGGCGGGTGATGGGCAGCGTCGAATGTAGGCACTGGGTGCTCATTCGTCTATGTCATGTTCTTTGTGAGTAACATTCAAACCATGCATGTGAGAGATCTCGACCTGAACCTGCTGCATGTCTTTCAAGCCGTGCACAAGGCGCGCAGCGTCAGCCGTGCGGCCGAGTCGCTGGGCCTTTCGCAACCGGCCGTCAGCCACGCGCTGACGCGGCTGCGGCTGGCGCTGCACGGCCCCTTGTTCGTGCGCGCCCCCGCCGGGGTGGCACCCACGCCCAAGGCCGACCAGCTGGCGCGCCAGGTGGCTGCGGCGCTGCAGATGCTGGACTCGGCGCTGCGCGAGGGCGACAGTTTCGACGCGGCCAGTTCCCAGCGGCGCTTTGCCGTGCACATGAGCGACATTGGCGCCGACGAATTCCTGCCGTTGCTGATGGCCGACATCGCGGCGCAGGCACCCGGCGTGCGGCTCGAAGTGCAGCAGCTGGAACCGCAGGCCATAGGCCCGGCGCTGGACGAGGGCCGGCTGGACCTGGCTTTCGGTTATCTGCCGGCGCTGGCAGCCACCGAAAGCGAAACCCTGCTGAGCGAGCGCTACGTGGTGCTGCTGCGCCAGGGCCACCCGCTGGCACGGCGCCTGCGCAGCCGGGTCGAACTGGATCGGCTGGACTTCATCGTCGTGCGCAGCCACACCGAGCCTTCACGCGCGCTGCAACTGCTGGGGCTGGAGTCGCGCATCCGGCTGGCGCTGCCGCACTTCATGGTGGTGCCGCCCATCCTGGCCGCCACCGACCTGGCGGTGGTGATGCCGCTGCGCCCGGCGCTGCGCTTTGCGCAGCAGCACGCGCTGCAGGTGGTGGAACCCGACCTCGGGCTGCCGCCGTTTCCGGTGGCGCTGCACTGGAGCTGGCGGCAGACCCACGACGCGGGCCACCGTTGGTTACGTGAACGCGCGCTGGCGATGCGGTTCGAACGCGTGGAGCTGCCGCCAGGCAAGGAACGTGGGCCGCTGCGTCGCCGCGACACCGGTGGTGCCTGACCCGCAGCCCGGTCAGCTGTCTACCAGCACCGTGTGCTGGGCGCGCCAGCGCAGACCGTCGTCTTGCGCTGGCAGCAGCACCATGTCCAGCGCGCCTTGCCGTTGCGGCCCCAGGCTGCGCCAGATGCCATCACGCGCGTTACCAGCATCACCGGCCAGGAAGAGCTGGGAGGTCCATTCGCCAAACGTGGGGTGGTGCAGCTTGATGTGGATGTGCGGCGTGCGGCCCGGGTAGGCCACTGGCTTGATGGTGCGAAAGGCCACAACGCCTTGAGCGCTGGTGAGGGCCGAACCAAAGCCCTGGAATCCCTTGTCCATCCGGCCTTCGTCGCGCTCGCTGGGGTGGCGGTAGACGGCATTCACGTCGCACTGCCAGATCTCGAACTCGACCCGGTCGACGGCCTTGCCTGCGGTGTCCATGACGCGCAGGTCCAGGCCGAGATGCTCGCCCAGGGCCACCAGCGACTGGCCCGCGTTGCGCACGCGGGTGAGGTCGGCGTCCCAGTCGCTTTGCAGCGCCCGCCAGCGCCTGGGCGGGTAGAAAGGGCCCTCGGTCACTTGGGGCAACTTCAGTCGCACCGACTGCGCGACGGCGGGCAAGGCCATCGTGGCCGCTGCGGTGCCGCTGATGCCCAGGGCGGCACCCATGAGCAGGCGGCGTCGATGGTCAGGGCTGGTCACGGGCCGGCTCCTTGTCAGAGAGAGTTTTCATCTTGCGGTCTCGACCGTGCGCACCAGAGCGCCATCGCTCAGCGAGGCTGCCACGCTCGCCACGACTGGGGTGTCGGGCGCCAGGCCGCCGGTGATTTCGATCAGCGCGCCAGCGCGCCGCCCCACCGTCACTTTGGTCTTCACCAGGCGCGAGTCGGCCGCCAGGGCAAAGACATACGCAGCGCCGTCGCGCAACAGCACCGCCGGCTGCGGCAACGTGCTGATTGCTCCGCCGCCGAGCTTGAACTCACCACGTGCAAGCATGCCGGCGCGCACGCCCGAGCCTGCCGGCAGGTCCACATAGACCAGCCCGTTGTGCGTGACAGGGTCCACCGTGGGCGCCACCTCGCGCACCACACCTGCCACGGGCGCGCTGCCGCTGGGTTGCAGGGACACGGGGCTGCCAGGGCGCAGCCGGCCCAGGTCGGTGGCCGCGACTTCGGCGCGCCACTCGAGCCGGCCCTTGACGATGATGCGAAACATCTCATGGCCGGCGCTCAACACGGCGCCCTGCGTGGCGGCGCGGCTGGCCACCACGCCATCGTCGGGAGCGCGCACACGCGTGTGCTTCACACGCAGCGCTTGCACGCGGGCAGCTGCGCGCAAGCCTTCCACTCGAGCCGAAGCGGTGCGCTCGGCGGTGATGTACTGCTGTATCTGCTGCGCACTGAGCGCGCCGGTGTCTTTGAGCTGGCGCGCGCGCTGCGCGTTCAGCGCCGCCTCCTGTGCCGCGGCTTCGGCCTCGGTGACGTTGGCGCGCAGTTGCGCCATCTCGGCGTTCAGGGTTTCGCTGTCGAACTCGGCCAGCACCTCGCCGGCCTGCACGATGCTGCCCACCCCGACCAGCACGCGCGACAGACGCAGACCGCTGACCTCGGCGCTCACGATAGCCTCTTGCCAGGCGGCGATGTTGCCAGTGGCGACGAGGTTGTCGGCCACCGTGGCAGTGCGCAGACGCACCACTTCAACGACCGGTGCAGCGGGGCTGCTGGCTGGCATGGCGGCTGCCGCTGTGGCAGCCTTGTCCTTGATCGGTGGGATGCCCCCCGTCGAACGCGGCGCACCGTCTCGCATCAGCAGGGCCAACACTGCCGTCGCCACACCCGCACACACCAGCAACGCCGGCAGCAGGGCAGGGTGGCGGTAGCTCAGCTTCCTGAGCGGGTTTCTGAACCTCGGCGACATGGTGAACTTTAGGGGCAGGGAACTCGAATGGGGACGGGGAAGAGGTCGGGAGGGCAATGGGCCAGTGACCGAAGGTGGTTCGAAGGGTCCTGTGTGGCAGCTTCAGTTCGCGGCCATATGGTCATCGGCGGCCGGGGTCCAGCCGCCACCCAGTGCCTTGTAGAGCGCAATCCATGACGCCACGTGCTGGCGTTGCAGGTCGATCTGGGCCGCCTGCGCCGCCAGCGCGCTGCGACGGGCGTCTTCCAGCTCGAAAAGCGTGGCCATTCGCGCTTTGTAGCGCCCCTCGGTGCCGCGCAGCGACGCCTGGAATCCCTCGGCAGCCAGCCGCGCATCGTCACCCCGCTGCCGCGCCGAATCGAGCTGCACCAGGGCGTCCTCGACCTCCCGCACAGCCAGGCGCACACGCGCCTTGAGCAACAACTCGGCTTCGACGTAGCGGGCACGGGCACCGTCTTGTGTGGCCTGGATGCGCCCGCCGTCGAACAAGGGCAGGGTGACTTGCAGCGGACCAAAAGACCACACCCGACCGGCATCGGAATGGCCGCCACTGTCCACGCGCAACAGCCCCAGCGTACCGGCCAAGCTGATCTGGGGCAGCCGTTGTGCGCCGGCCTGCGCCAATTCGGCGCCCGCTGCGCGCACTTCGCGAAGCGCACGCGCCATGTCGGGGCGTTGCTGCAGCACCTGGGCCGGCACGCCGGCCACCTGCAACGCGGCGGGCCTGGGCATGCGTGCGGTGCGCGGCGAAAGTTCAGCGCGCAGGCCGCCTTCGGGCAGGCCGCTCAGTTCGACCAGCAGCTTGATCACGCTGTCGCAGGCAGCGCGCTGAGCCACGACGTTGTTGCGTCCCTGGGCCGCACTGGCGCGCGCCAGCCCCAGGTGGGACGGCGATTGAAAGCCGACGCTGGTGGTCAGCACGGTAAGTCGCTCGACTTCAGCGCGTGCTTGCGCGTCGCTTTGCGCCAGTTTCAGCTGCGCCTCGCAGGCCCGCAGGGCCACGTACTGCGAGGCGATCTCGGCTGCCACCAGCACACGCGCTTCGTGCCAGCCCAGCTGCGCGGCTTCCATCCGGGCGCGCGCTGCCTCGCGACCGGCAGCGGCAGCACCGAAAACATCGATCTCCCAGCTGGCTGCGGCCAGCAGGCTGTGCGTGGTGCTGGCCGCGGCCCCCAGGTCGCCGCGCGAACGCTGATGGCTGTCGCGCAGGTCCAGGCGCGGCAGCAGCTCGGCACCGGCGCTGGCCAGCCCGGCGCGCGCCTGCATCAGGCGCGACTCGGCGCTGGCGATGGTGGGGTTGACCTCCTGGGCTGCGGCCACCAGGCGGGTCAGCATCGGGTCGTCGAACTGCGACCACCAGCGCACCAGCGTGGTCATGTCGCCACCATGCGGCAGCGTCGCCATCCAGGCAGCGGGAGCGGTCTGCGCCGCGTCGGTGTCCGGCGGCACGGTGGCGCGCAGGCCGCCCAGGCTGCAGCCCGCCAGCGCGACCGTCAGCCCGGCCAGCGGGAAAAACCGCGGACCGGCAAGGCCACGCCCACGCCTGACCAGAGGGCTTTCGCCTGGGCTTGGGTGTGCATGAGGTTCTGGCGGTTGGATACGGTTCGATGCCATGAGCGTAAGCAGATGTATCCAGTGTGCATCCAACCAGGGAATTCGGGGCTGTATCTAAGCGAGAGTGTCGGCTTTGTGTGACCGCGAGCACGACACCGGGCACGCCGGCGCACCGGCCGCACAGCGCGGTCAGGCGCGCGAATTGGAAGCAGCCGGTATCGAGCGCCCCCTCGCGCGCCAAGGCGCCGCGGCCCGCGAGCAGCACCTGCGCAGCGAGATCACGTCGTTATCGCTCCCGGCATGGTCACCCGCGGTCGGGGGTCACCCCTTCAAGCCATGCGCAACGGCGGATGTGGTCACTCCGCCTTGATGTTTGCACGCTGAATCACCGCCTTCCAACTCTCGAATTCTGCCTGGTAGAGCTTGCCGAACTGCTCGGGCGTGCCAGCGGTGGGCTCGGCGCCGAGCTTCTCGAGCCGGTCGACGATGTCGGCGCCGGCCATGATGGTGTTCAGCTCCTTGTTCAGGCGCTGCACCACGGCCGGAGGCGTTCCCGCAGGCGCAAAGACGCCAAACCAGTTGCTGAAAGCCATGCCGGGCACGCCGATTTCCTCGAAAGTGGGCACGCCGGGCAAGGACGTCGAACGCTTGGCGCCTGTCACGGCCAGGGCACGCACGCGCCCGTCCTTGATGTGGGTCTGTGCCGACACGATGCTGTCCATCAGGAAGGTGATCTGCCCGGAGATCAAATCGGTGACCACGAGGCCAGTGCCCCGATAGGGAATGTGCACCACGAACAGACCGCCAGCCTTCCACTTCAGCATCTCGGCGGACAGGTGTGGATAGGTGCCGATGCCGCTGGAGCCGAAGTTGTACTTGCCGGGGCTGGCCTTGATCTGGGCGATCAATTCCTTGGCGGTAGCGGCCTTGGATCCTTGGCCCACAACCAAGACGCTGGGTGCGTTGGCGATGTGGCCCACAGGGGAGAAGTCCTTGAAGGCGTCGTAGGGCATCTTGGCGTTGAGTGCCGGGCCGATCGAATGCGTGGAACTGGTGGCCATCAGGATGGTGTAGCCGTCGGGTGTTGCCTTGGCCACCATGTCGCTGCCGATGGTGCCGCCGGCCCCGGGCTTGTTGTCGACCACGACTTGCTGGCCCAGCGTGGCGCTGAGCTTCTGAGCCACGGTGCGGCCGATGATGTCGGTGGCGCCGCCAGGCGGAAACGGGATCACCATGCGGATCGGCTTGGCAGCTGGCCAAGCCTGGGCAAGTGCCAGCATGGGGCCGCACAGGGCCAGAGCGACGGCGCAGATCACGTGCTTGTTCATCGGTTTCCTGGTTGGCCGCGTCGGCGGCGATGGAGCTGGGAATGGAAACTGGAGGATAGCAACGAGAGGCTGCGCGCACGGGTCTCGGCGCTTTCGACGATCGTGCTCAAGCCTCTTTCGTAGTTAACATAATATACATCGTACGCACTTATGAAAGGATACAAGGCATCACGTAAGGCGGCTCTGCATCGTCTTCACAAGTCAGCGATCAACTTCAGTCGCCGCCCATGAACCCGATGGACCTGCGGCCGCGGGCTGTCAGCCCAGGCACCCCGGCACAATGAACAACGGCGCCGGCCTTTGCAGGCACGGCGCCGTCTGGCGCTGGGATCGCATGTCGACTCAGTCGTCTTGCGCCTTGTCCTCATCGGCCTCTTCAAGCGTTGCTGCATCACCGTCGGGGTTCTGCACCGTCACGCGGTCGAGCGGACGGCAATGGTGCCGATTCAGCTGAGCCAGCTTTTCTGACTTCTCCATCGCCGCGATGACGACTTCGGGGTTCAGCATCAGCATGAACGGGTTGTGGGCAATCGATAGTTCAGACATCTGGGGGCTCCAAGAGCTGTGGAAACAACTCTATCGGCAACTCTAGGGCACCGCCAAGGCCCTCGACAGTCGTCCCTGTGCCATACGCCACGTCAGACGATGCCTGACGCGCCGTGAAGAACTGGCCCGTCTTGACCTGCCAGACAAACAGGCTGCGCATAGGCCCACATCCAAGCAACACCCATCGACGGTTCAGCGTGCCGCTTCGTCCAGTTTGCGGGCCAGCGCCTCGCGCCCTGCCAGTCGGGCAAAGTCAGCCGGCCCAAGCGCCTGGTCGTTGCGCGCCTTGGCACTGGCGCCGCGCGCCAGCAGCAGGTTGGCCACCTCTTCGGTGCCGTAACGGCTGGCCATCATCAGCGGCGTGGTCTTGTTGGGCGATTCGGCTTCGATGACTGCGCCCTTGTCCAGCAGCAGGCGCACCATGGCCACGTGAGGGCTGCTGGCGGCGTAATGCAGCGGCGTCCAGCCCGTGCGGTTGACTGCGGCCCCCTTCCCCATCAGCTCCGTTGCAGCTTCGAGATGGCCACGCATCGCGGCCATCATCAGCGGCGTCTCGCCCACGGCGTTGCTGTGATCGGCCTTCAGCGCCGGGTGCGCCAGCAAGGCCTTCACGACCTTCGAAGACTCCTCGCGCAGGGCCACATACAGCGCCACCTGCCCTTTTTCATCGAGCGCATTGGGGTCGAAACCCGCCGCCAGCAGGCTGTTGACGGTGGACACGTTGTCGACGCCCACGGCCCTGAAGAAACTCACCTTGTCGTCGGCAATCGCCGAAGAAAAGCACGTTGTGACAATTAGATAGATGACAAATTTAATGTGATTTCTCATGAGGCTGCTCACTGCGAGGTGACACCGGTGCGTGCAAAGAGGCGCTCGAAGTTGCCGCTGGTGGCCGACGCCACCTCGGCCAGCCCCAGTTGCTTGATCTCGGCCAGCCGAGATGCCACATGGGGCACGTAAGCCGGCTGGTTGGTTTTGCCACGGTACGGCATGGGCGCCAGATACGGGCTGTCGGTCTCGATCAGGCAGCGGTCCAGCGGCACCATGCGGGCCACGTCACGCAGATCCTGGGCGTTGCGGAACGTCAGGATGCCGGAAAACGAGATGTAGAAACCCATGTCGAGTGCAGCACGGGCCACTTCCATGGTTTCGGTGAAGCAATGAAAAACACCACCGACACGGCCTTGCCCTTCGCCGCGCAGCAGTTCCAGCGTGTCGGCGCTGGCCTGTCGGGTGTGAACCACCAGCGGCAGCCCGGTGGTGATGGCGGCGCGGATGTGGCACACGAAGCGATCCCGCTGCCAGGCCATATCGGCCACGCTGCGGCCGTTCAGGCGGTAGTAGTCGAGCCCGGTTTCGCCGATGGCCACCACGCGCGGCGAGGTGGCTCGCTGGCACAGGTCGGCCGCGCTGGGCTCCTGAACGCCTTCGTTGTCGGGGTGCACGCCCACCGTGGCCCAGAAATTGTCGTGCTCCAGCGCAAGGCCATGCACCAGATCGAACTCTTCAAGCGTGGTGCAAATGCACAGCGCCCGGTCGACCTGCGCCTGCGCCATGGCCTGGCGAATCTGCGGCATCTGCGACAGCAGTTCGGGAGCGCTCAGGTGGCAATGGGAATCAACAAACATGGCTGATAAGGTGAAATCGTTCGCAGGCGGAAGGGCCGCGCCGGGCCCGGCGGAAGGCCGCCTGAGGATCGAGGAGGAAGGCAGGCGTCGTGGCGCAGAGGGCTTGGCACACCGCGCCGGCCACCGGCGCTGCCCCGGGCTGGGTCAGAGTGTCTGCGTAGGCTTGGAAGACGAGATGCTGGTGCCCAGCGATTCTTCGATCTTCGCTTTCAACTGCCTGGACTTTTCATCGTTCGGAAAGCGCACGCCGACGCCCTGGGTTCGGCCGCCCGATGCGTTGACAGGCGTGATCCAGGCCACCTTGCCGGCCACCGGAAAACGCTGCGGGTCATCGGGCAGCGACAGCAGCAGGTAGATGTCTTCGCCCAGCCGGTAGTCGCGCGTGGTGGGGACAAAAAGACCGCCGTCGGTGAGCAAAGGCATGTAGGCCGCGTACAGCGCGCCTTTTTCGCGAAACACCAGCTGTATGACGGCGGGCCTTGCGCTGGCCGCCGCGGGGTTTGCACCAGCGGGCAAGGACACGTCGAAGGGACTGGCTCGGGTGGCCACAGGCACGCGGTCATTCATGGCCGAAGTGTAGCGAAGGCCACAAGGGTGCGGTGCCAGCCGCCTTGCACAGACTGCCAGTTCCTTGATGCGGAAGTGTTCGATGATCCAGGGCGCTGCCCCTCAGCATGAAACTTAGAGTCGGCCCCGCAGCGCACGTGCGCCGGCCGTCACCATGGCTTCGGTCAGCAGCGTTTCGTTCCACGGGTGTTCGGCATGCCGGGCCACGCGTGCCAGTTCTTCCGACCAAGCCGACAAGGCCGCCAGCTGGTCGCTGCCCGTTCCGGCAGCGACCGGCGGCATCGCAGCGGCGGGAAAGAAACGCGCACCCGCGCCGGCTGCAACGGCCATGGCGTCGTGGCAGATTTTTTGCAGCGCATCCAGCACACGTGGCACCGGCCAGCCGGCGAACACACCCGCCTGCGCCCGGGCCACGGCCTGCGGCAGTCGGCCCCAGGCGGCACCGTCGACACCGGCTGCGGCCAGCGCCAGCGCGTCCAGCGGCCGCCCTGAACAAGCCGCCAGCAGCACTTGCGACTCCGCTACGCCCTGTCCTGCCAGCCACGCCGTGCCGACTTCGTTGCTGGGTGGCTGCAGCCTCAGTTGCTGGCAGCGGCTGCGCACCGTGGGCAGCACGGTGCTGGTGTCAGACACGGTCAGGATCAGGCGCGTGCCCGGCGCTGGCTCTTCCAGGGTCTTCAGCAAGGCGTTGGCCGACTGCAGGTTGAGCGCCTCTGCGGGGTGCAGCACCACCACTTTGCCACGACCGCGCGACGAGGTCTTGCCGGCCCAGTCCAGCATGGCCCGTACCTCGTCGATGCGGACCTGGCGGCTGGGTTTCTTCTTGCTGTCTTCGCTGTCACGCTTGTCACCGGACAGCGGCCAGTCGTGCAGCTGGCGCAAGGTTTCGGGCATCAAGACCATCAGGTCGGGGTGCACGTGGGAGTGAAACAGCCGGCAGCTGCCGCAATGACCGCAAGCAGGCTGTGCGGCCTTGCCCTCGCCAGCCGGACCTGCGCTTTCACACAAGCGGCTTTGCGCCAGCACCAGCGCAAAGGCCAGCACCCCGACGCCCGGGCTGCCATGCACGAGCAAGGCATGGCCGCGATGGTTGTGCAGCGCCTGCTGCAACGGTTCATGCAGCCAGGGCAGCGGCAGTTGGCCGTCGGCCTGCACCAGCAGTTGCGCCGCGCTGCTCAAAACCAGCGCCGCGCGTTCACGGCCTGTTCCACCCGCGCCCAGACTTCGTCGCGCGGGCCGACGGCGTCGATAACGGCAAAACGACCCGGCGCCGCAACGGCCCGCTCGGCATAGGCCGAGCGCACGCGGTGAAAAAACGACTCGTCCTGGGTTTCGAAGCGGTCGGGTGAACGCGCGGCGCCGCGCCGTTCGGCCGCCAAGGCCGCCGGCAGGTCGAACCACAAGGTCAGATCGGGTTGGCGCCCTTCCTGCACCCAGCTTTCCAGCTGCACCAGCAGCGCCCGGTCGAAGCCCCGGCCGCCGCCCTGGTAGGCGTAGCTGGCGTCGGTGAAACGGTCGCACAGCACGGTGGCGCCGCGCTGCAGCGCGGGCACGATCAACTGCGACAGGTGGTCGCGCCGGGCGGCGAAGACGAGCAGGGCTTCGGTCAGCGGGTCCATCGGCTGGTGCAGGATCAGGCCGCGCAAGGTCTCGGCCAGCGGCGTGCCGCCGGGCTCACGCGTGAGGACCACTTCGGCGCCGCGCGCCCGCAGCCAGTCGGCGAGCGCGCCGATGTGCGAGCTCTTGCCGGCGCCGTCGATGCCTTCGAAGGTGATGAAGCGGCCTTTGTTCACACGCGTTTCAACGGCCACCGCGCTGGAACTTGTTGACCGCGCGGTTGTGCTCTTCCAGCGTCTCGCTGAAGGCGCTGGTGCCGTCTCCACGGGCCACGAAATACAGCGCCTTCGTGGCGTCGGGTTTCACGACGGCGCGCAACGAGGCCTGGCCCGGCAAGGCAATGGGGGTCGGCGGCAGGCCGGCGCGCGTGTAGGTGTTGTACGGCGTGTCGGCCTCCAGATCGCGGCGGCGCAGGTTGCCGTCGAAGCGCTCGCCCAGGCCATAGATCACCGTCGGGTCGGTCTGCAGCCGCATGCCGATGCGCAGCCGGTTGGTGAAGACGCCGGCCACCAGCCCCCGGTCGGCCTTGGAGCCGGTTTCCTTTTCCACGATCGACGCCAGGATCAGCAGTTCATCGGTGCTCTTCAATGGCGTGCCCGGGCTGCGATCGGCCCATACGGCTTCCAGCCGCTGCTGCAGCGCCTGTTGCGCGCGCTTGAGCACCGTGAGGTCGCTGACACCGCGGGAGTAGACGTAGGTGTCTGGAAAGAAACGTCCTTCGGCCGGCACGCCGGGGCGGCCCAGCGCGGCCATCAACTGCTCGTCGGTCATGCCGGCGCTGGTCTGCTTGAGGTGCGGCGCCTGCGCCAGCGCGCTGCGCATCTGGCGCAGCGTCCAGCCTTCGATCACCCGCACCTGTTCCATGGTCTCGGCGCCCTGCACCATCTTGGCCAGCAGCTGGCGCGGCGTGACGCCGGTCTCCACCTCGTAGCTGCCAGCGCGGATCTTGCGCGCCTGGCCCGACCAGCGAAAGTATTCGTACAGCCACCGCGGCTCGCTGCGCACGCCGGCATTCACCCAGGCCTGCGCAATGTCCTTGGGCGTGGCGCCAGACTCGATGGACAGTTCAACCGAGCTGCCCGCCAGCGGCAGCGGCCGGTCGATCCACAGGTAGACCGTAGCTGCCGCCGCTGCGGCTGCCAGCACCAACACCGCCAAGACCACCAGCGCTGCCATCAGCACGCCACCGCGAGCGCCCTGCCCGCTGGCCAACCGTGCACAACCCTGGGATCGATACGACATAGGGCGGCGATGATAATTCGCCGATGAGCACCCACCGCCTGGACCACGAAGCCCCCGCCACCATCGCCGAAGGGCTGTGTCGCCTTACCGATTGGGGCCTGATGCGGGCCCAGGGCGCCGAAGCCGCGTCATTCCTGCACGGGCAACTGACGCAGGACGTCCAGCACCTGGATGCCGGCAGGGCCCGGCTGGCGGGTTATTGCTCGGCCAAGGGCCGGCTGCTGGCCACCATGGTGATGTGGCGTCGCGGTGCCGACGAGCTGATGCTGGCCTGCAGTGCCGACCTGCTGCCGGCCACGCTGAAGCGGCTTTCGATGTTCGTGTTGCGTGCCAAGTGCAAACTCAGCGACGCCAGTGCGGAATTGCCGCTGTGGGGCGCCGTGGGCGCCGCCGCACAGCAGGTGCTGGACCCTGCGAACAGCTTGTCGGTGTGGGGCCAGATCTCGGTCGACGGTGCCGACACCGTGCGCCTGCCCGATGCCGTGGTCGGCGGCCGGCGGCTGCCACGCTACCTCGTGGCGGCAGCCCAGGCCCCAGCGCTGCCCACCATCAGCGAAGAACAGTGGCGCTGGCTGGAGGTGCACAGCGGCGTGGTGCGCGTGCAGGCGGCCACGCTGGAACGCTTCGTGCCCCAGATGGTGAACCTGGAACTGGTGGGCGGGGTCAACTTTCAGAAGGGCTGCTACCCGGGCCAGGAAGTGGTGGCACGCAGCCAGTACCGCGGCACGCTCAAACGCCGCGCCTACGTGCTGACCGGCGCGCAGGCGCTGACGCCCGGGCAGGAGATCTTCAGCAGCCTGGACCCCGGCCAGCCGGCGGGCATGGTGGCGCTGGCCGGCACCAGCGACCAAGGTGAACACGCGGCGCTGGCCGAACTGAAGATGGCTGCACTGGAAGGCGGCACGCTGCACGCCGGCGCGGCCGAAGGTCCACTGCTGCTTCCGGGCACGCTGCCCTACGCGCTGCCGGCCGCCGAGGCCAGCTGAAACCACACGGGACCGTGGGCGCAGAGCTCTACATCTACTGGAAGGTTGGCGTGGCCCAGTTGCCGCAGGCGCTGGCCGCGGCCAGTGGCTTGCAGCAGGTGCTGCGGCTGCGCCATCCGGGGCTGCAGGCCCGGCTGCTGCAGCGCTCAGACGCGGCGCATGGGGAGGACGGCGCCAGGAGCGCCACGCTGATGGAGGTCTACAGCCTGCCCGGTGGCATTGGTGGCCCGGTTCGGCTGGACATCGAACAACAGGCCGCGGCGCATCTGGCGTCGCTGGGGCCGGCTGCAGGGCCGCGCCACGTCGAGGCCTTCGAAGCCCGCTGAGGGTCCGCCGCGCGTCACTCTGATCCAGCGGGTGAAAGCGGTCAACTGCCGTTTACAGGGTCACAGGCTGCGGCGCATCTCCTGGTGCTGCACGCCCGCGTGCTCGAAGGCTTCCCCGACTCGATTGAAACCTTCGCGCGCATAGAAACCGACGGCCGCGGCACTGGCGTGCAGCTTGACTGCGGAACAGGCGCGTTCCTGCGCCGCGCGTTGCAGGTCCTTCAGCAAGAGCCGGCCCACCCCGGCGCCGCGCACGCTGGCCAGCACCGCCATGCGGCCGATCTGCGCCACGCCATCGTCTCCCGGCATCAGGCGGCCCGCACCCACCAGCAGCCCGAAACGGTTGCGCGCCACCACCTGCACGGCGCGTTCGTCGTCAGTGTCGGCAATCAGGTCGGCCGGCAAGCCCTGCTCCTGCACCACGTGGCCGCGCAGCAAACGGACCTCGGACGCGACGGCTGCCCAGGGCTGGATGCTCAGGTCCAGCATGTCCTCGCCGGCTTCGAAGTCGGTGAAGACCTTGCGCAGCACGTCGGGCACGGGCTGGCTGGTCATCGTGTTCGGATCGGCAAAGACGTAAACCAGTTCGCCATGCACCAGCACCGTGTCGCCACGGCACACGGCGGCGTCGAAGACAAGTGACGACTTGCCGATGCGGGCGCAGCGGATGCCCACCTCCAGCTGCTCGTCGTAGCGTGCCGAACCCGCGTACTCCAGCGTGGCCTTGCGCACATAAAGATCGCCCCGCAGCTGCTCCATCGTCTCGTGATACGGCATGGCCAGCGCGCGCCAGTAACCGGCCACCGCCGTATCGGCGTACATCAGGTAGTGGCCGTTGAAGACGATCTTCTGCAGGTCCACTTCGGCCCAGCGCACGCGCAGGCGCTCCAGGTGGCGAAAGTCTTGGCGTTTCATGTTGCTTTTCCTATCGCGCTGGCGTGCTGGTGTTGTGCGGCCATCATCGCGTGCGCCGCGGCGTCCATGGCGTGCTGGGCCTCCTTCAACGCGCGGCCCATCTTGATGAAGTCATGCGTCAGGCCGCGGTACAGCTCCAGCGCCACCGGCACGCCGGCAGCGCGCAGGTGGTCGCCATAGGCCAGGCCTTCGTCCACCAGCGGGTCGCACTCGGCCAGCAGCAGGCAGGCTGGTGCAACACCGTCAGCGTCGGCCAGCAAGGGGGCGAAGCGCCAGTCGCAGCGAAGGTGCCGCGGGATGGTGTGGTCGAACATCCAGTCTATGGTCACCGCATCGAGCAGAAAACCGCTGCCGAAGAAGCGGTGCGAAGGCGTGTCGGCATGCGCCGTGGTGCCCGGTGTGATGAGCAGCTGCAGCGCCAACGGCAGCCGGTGGTTGCGCGCCAGCAGTGCCGCCACCGCGGCCAGCGTGCCGCCCGCGCTGTCGCCGCCCACCGCCACGGGCTGGCGCAGGGCGCCAGCCTCTGCTGCCAGCGCCTGCAGCGCCGCCCAGGTGTCGTCCACCGCGGCGGGAAACGGGTGTTCGGGCGCCAGCCGGTAGTCCAGCGACACCACTGCCCAGCCGCTGCGCAGCGCCAGCTGGCGGCACAAGCTGTCGTGCGTGTTGATGCTGCCGATGACAAAGCCACCGCCATGCAGATACAGCAGCGTCGGGCGCGGCCCCGGGCCTGTGGCGTAACGGCGCGCGACACGGGGCTGCCCGTCACCGCCGGGCAAGGTGAAGTCCTGCACCAGCTGCAGCGGCTCGCGCGGCAGGTCCAGCACCTCGGCCGCGGCTTCGTAGGCGGCGCGTGCCTGCACCGGCGACAGCGTGTGCAAGGGCGGGCGGGCGGCACGGCAAATGCGGTCCAGCAGGCCCGACATCGCGGGCGTGAGCAGGAATGAATGCGGATGGGTGGGCACAGGGGGCCAGAGCATACTGTCGTCCGCTTCAACCCCTCTCACCCGAAACACCATGGCCCGCATCCAGTACATCACCCAGATCGACATCGACTTCGGCGCCGTGCGCTTGCTGCCCACCGAATGTGCGCGCGTGGGCATGAAGAAGCCGCTCATCGTCACCGATGCCGGGGTGCGGGCGGCCGGGGTGCTCGATCTGGCGCTGCAGGCGTTGTCCGGGCTGCCCCATGCGGTGTTCGACGGCACACCGTCCAACCCCACCGAGGCCGCGGTGCGCGCCGCGGTGGCGGTGTACCGCGCGCAGGGCTGCGACGGCCTGGTGGCCGTGGGCGGTGGTTCCAGCATCGATCTGGCCAAGGGCCTGGCCATCGCCGCCACGCATGAAGGGCCGCTGAAGACCTACGCCACCATCGAAGGCGGCAGCCCGCTGATCACCGAGCGCGTGGCGCCACTGATCGCCGTGCCCACCACCGCCGGCACCGGCAGCGAGGTGGCGCGCGGCGCCATCGTCATCGTCGACGACGGCCGCAAGCTCGGGTTTCACAGCTGGCACCTGGTGCCCCGCGCGGCCTTGCTGGACCCCGAACTCACGCTCGGCCTGCCACCGCAGCTGACCGCCGCCACCGGCATGGACGCCATCGCGCACTGCATGGAAACCTTCCTGGCGCCGGCCGTCAACCCGCCGGCCGACGGCATTGCACTGGACGGCCTGGCGCGCGGCTGGTCGCAGATCGAAACCGCCACCCGAGACGGCAGCAACCGTGAAGCGCGCTGGGCCATGATGAGCGCCAGCATGCAAGGCGCGATGGCCTTCCAGAAGGGGCTGGGTTGTGTGCATTCGTTGTCGCACAGCCTGGGCGGCGTCAACCCACGCCTGCACCACGGCACCTTGAACGCCATGTTCCTGCCCGCCGTCGTGCGCTTCAACGCATCGGCCTCCTCCCTTCAAAGCGAACGTCGCCTGCAGCGCATGGCGCAGGCAATGGGCCTGCCGGGTTGCGACAGCCTGGGCACCGAAGTGGCCGATGCCATCCGCGACATGAATGCGCGCCTGGGTCTGCCCAACGGACTGCGCGCGATGGGCGTGACCGAAGACCTGTTCGAACGCGTGATCGACGGCGCGATGGCCGACCACTGCCACAAGACCAACCCGCGCATCGCCACGCGCGACGAATACCGCGCCATGTTGTCCGAAAGCCTGTGATGGGCGGGCCGCTCTTCCACATGGTCAGCGGCGCGCCCGACCCGGTGGCACCGTTCAGCCACGCTGTCGAACAGGACGGCTGGGTTTTCGTCACCGGCCAGATGCCTTTCACGGGCACGGCCAACGATTCGCCTTACCCCGAAGGCATCGAGGCGCAGACCCGTCAGGTGTTTGCCAACCTGCGCCAGGTCTTGCAAGGCATCGGCCTGGACTTGCCGAACGTGGTGCAGGCGCGGGTGTTCCTGCGCCACTTCGACGATGACTACGAACGCATGAACGCGGTCTACCAGACCTTCTTCGCGCCCGGCATGCGACCGGCGCGCACCTGCGTCGGCGTCAGCGGACTGGCGCGAGGTGCATGTGTGGAGATCGACTTCGTGGCCCGCCGACCGACCTGAGCCGCCTCTCGGCCGCCGAGGCCGCCATGAGAGCATGTCACCCGGCCGGCCTGCAGGCCGTCGCTGCGCGCTGCAGTTCGTCGCATGCGGCGTGCCATTCCGTCAGCAGCTGATATGGTGTGCTACATCAGCAACACACCAGCGCTTTCGGGCGCACTCGCCATCATGCAGACCTGGGACCAGAAGCAGCCGATCTACCAGCAGCTTGCCGACATCCTGGTGGGCCAGCTGATCGACGGCGAACCGCCCGAAGGCGAGGCCATGCCCTCGGTGCGCGCGCTGGCCAGCCGCTACCTGCTGAACCCGCTGACCGTCAACCGTGCGCTGCAAGCGCTGGGCGACGATGGTCTGCTTGAAAACCGCCGTGGTCTTGGGCTGTATGTGACCAGCGGCGCCCGTGCCCGCTTGCGCGAGACGGAACGCCAGCGGTTTCTGAACGACGAATGGCCCCGCCTGCGCGAGCGCCTGCGGCAACTGGGCGTGGGCCCACAAGACTTGAACTGGGAGCAACGCTGATGAACCACCCCACCCCTTCCGAGCTCGACGCGGCCACGCCGGCTACGCCGGCTGCGCCGGGCATGGCAACGCCGCCCCCGAACGCCTCGGCACCGCTGGTGCAGGCCAGCCACCTGAGCGTCAACTACGGCGCCAAGCGCGCGCTGGACGATGTCAGCTTCAGCATTCCCAAGGGCCGCGTGGTCGGCCTGCTGGGCCACAACGGCGCCGGCAAGACCACCCTGATGAAGGCGCTGGTGGGCCTGGCCGACGCAGAGGGCAGCCTCAGCGTGCTGGGGCTGGACCCGGTGAAAGACCGCGTGCAGCTGCTGCAGTCTGCCTGCTACATCCCCGACGTGGCGATCCTGCCGCGCTGGGCCCGCGTGCAGGACCTGGTGACCATGATGGCCGGCATCCACCCCGGGTTTTCTTCGGCCCGCGCGCAAGCCCTGCTCAAGCGCACCAGCGTCAAGGGCAGCGACAAGGTGAAGACGCTGAGCAAGGGCATGGTGGCGCAGGCGCATCTGGCGCTGATTGCCGCCATCGACGCGAGGTTGATGATCCTGGACGAACCCACGCTGGGCCTGGACGTGCTGTCGCGCAAGGCCTTTTACGAGATGCTCATCGACGAGTGGTGCGACGGCGAGCGCAGCGTGCTCATCAGCACGCACCAGGTGGAAGAGATCGAGACCCTGCTGTCAGACGTGATGATGCTCAACGAAGGCAAGCTGGTGCTGTCCTTGAGCCTGCAGGACCTGGACCGCCGCTTCGTCGCTTTCAGCCACGACGCCACCGTGGCCGACCAGATGGCCGCCGCACACCCGCTGCTGCGCTACCGCAACGGCAGCGGGCCGATGGGCCATGCGGCCTTGTTCGACGGCGAGCCGCCAGCCGAGATCCAAGCCCTGGGGCAGCGCATGCGGCCCAGCCTGGTAGACCTGTTCGTGGCCCTGACCCGCAAGCCCGAACTGAACCGCACGCAGTTCTAGGCCATCACCCGCCTTCCGATCAAGGACCCGACACATGAATCCCACACTTGCCCTGATGCAGCGCGAATGGCTGCAATACCGCTTCACCTGGATGTTGCTCCTTCTGATTCCCGTCGGCCTGGCCGCGTTGGCGCTCGTTTTTGGGCAGGTCGACGTACAGACCGACAGCGGCCTGCCGCCGCCCCTGGCGCTGGCCGCAGGCGCCATGGCAGTCACCCTGGTGGCGCTGACAGTGCTGGCTGGCGTGTCCGGCCTGATCACCGTCATAGGCCTGGCACGGCGCGACCATGCCGACCGTTCGGTGGAGTTCTGGTTGTCGCTGCCGATCAGCCACACGCGCAGCCTGTTGGTGCCCATGGTCGTGCATCTGGTGTTGGTGCCCTTGGCAACGTTTGGCGTGGCACTGCTCGTGGGCGTGCTGATGGCGACGCTGCTGGTGGCCCGCGTGCATGGTCTGAGCGGGGGCGTCGACCTGCCGGCGGGCGAGGTTCTGGCATCGGTGGCCGTGGCCCTGGTCCGGGTCGGCGCGGGCTGGCCGATGGCCGTGCTGTGGGTGTCGCCGCTGATCCTGCTGGCCATGCTGATGTTTGCGTGGCTGCGGCGCTGGGGGCTGGTGGTGCTGGGGCTGGCGCTGTCCCTGGGCAGTTCGCGCCTCGGAGAAATCCTGGGCTACCGCATGGTGCCGGATGCACTTTCTGCCCTGGCCCAGGGCGCGGCCCGTTCGCTGATCAGCGGCCATCAAACGGTGATCATGCCGAGCGAGCCCGACGCAGCCGTGCGCTTCAGCATGCAGCAGGCGCCGTCGTGGCTGTTGCAGGACCTGCTCGGTTCGCTGCAGAACCTGGCGTCGCCGGCCTTCGCGGGCGGCCTGGTGGTGGCCGCCTTGTGCTTCTATGGCCTGGTTCAGTGGCGGCGACGCGGGGCGAGCACGGCCGTTTGAGTTTGAATCTGAGATGGTGGGCCGTTCAAAAGCTGCGCCCGGAGTCATTCACGGTGCGGCTTTGAACGCGAGGACGTGAAAACGCCATCCGGCTTTGAGGCGGATGGCGTTGGTGGCCGAGCCGGGATGGGTTCCGAGCCCAAGAACAACTCTCGCAAGCGCGCAGGCGCTTGCTCGGTCCCTCCTTAGTGATGCGTGCCGTCGAAGAACTGTTCGTCTTCGGTGCTGCCCTTCAGCGCGGCCGTTGATGCATCACGCTCGATGGTGGTGGTCACGGCGTCGAAGTAACCCGTGCCCACTTCGCGCTGGTGCTTCACCGCGGTGAAGCCACGCTCGGCGGCGTTGAATTCCTTCTCCTGCAGTTCCACGAAGGCGCTCATGTTGCTGCGCGCGTAGCCGTAGGCCAGGTCGAACATGCTGTAGTTCAGGCTGTGGAAGCCGGCCAGCGTGATGAACTGGAACTTGTAGCCCATGGCGCCGAGTTCGCGCTGGAACTTGGCGATGGTGGCGTCGTCCAGGTTCTTCTTCCAGTTGAAGCTGGGGCTGCAGTTGTAGGCCAACATCTTGCCGGGGAACTTGGCATGGATGGCATCGGCGTAGTCCTTGGCGAACTTCAGGTCCGGCGTGCCGGTTTCGCACCACAGCATGTCCACGTACGGTGCATAGGCCAGGCCGCGGCTGATGGCCTGGTCGATGCCCTTCTTCGTGCGGTAGAAACCTTCGACCGTGCGCTCGCCGGTGAGGAAAGGCTTGTCGTTGTCGTCCACGTCGCTGGTCACCAGGTCGGCAGCTTCGGCGTCGGTGCGGGCCAGCAGCACGGTGGGCGTGCCCATCACGTCGGCGGCCAGTCGGGCGGCCACCAGCTTGGCCACGTTTTCACGCGTCGGCACCAGCACCTTGCCACCCATGTGGCCGCACTTCTTCACGCTGGCCAGCTGGTCTTCGAAGTGCACGCCCGCGGCGCCGGCTTCGATCATCGCCTTCATCAGCTCGAAGGCGTTCAGCACGCCGCCAAAGCCGGCTTCAGCGTCGGCCACGATGGGGGCGAAGAAATCGATGTCACCCTTGCCTTCGCTCCACTGGATCTGGTCGGCACGCTGAAACGTGGCGTTGATCTTCTTCACCACCTTGGGCACCGAGTCCACCGAGTACAGGCTCTGGTCGGGGTACATCTCGCCGTTGCTGTTGGCGTCGCCGGCGACTTGCCAGCCGCTCAGGTAGATGGCCTTCAGGCCGGCCTTCACCTGCTGCATGGCCTGGTTGCCGGTCAGCGCGCCCAGCGTATTGACGAAGGGCTCGGTGTTGACCAGGTTCCACAGCTTTTCAGCGCCACGCTTGGCCAGTGTGTGTTCGATGGGGATGCTGCCGCGCAGGCGCACGACATCGGCGGCGCTGTAGCCGCGCTTGATGCCCTTCCAGCGGGGGTTGGTGGCCCACTCTTTTTCGAGAGCGGCAATTTGTTCTTGGCGGGTGGGTTGGCTCATGGTGCTGGATCCTTGCGCTAGGGTTGGTTGATGCAGGAACTGTCGAAATGCAACACCTCCAGCGTATCGCTTACGGCCGGCCTGCGCAACACATGTGTCTTATATAAGACATAAGAATGACTTCAATGAAATCAAACACTTGCGCCACGTATTCATAATGTGGAATGGCGTTTTCCCATATGATGGAAGTTGCTGCGGCGCAGCAGGGCAAATTTCCATGTAGTGAAATGCATGCTGCATTGCGATAAAGTGCATTGCCTTCACCTGCGCGCCAGGGGCGGTGTGAGCAAGCCCAGCAAGAGCCCCAGCCCCTGCCGCCGCCCACGCTTCTGAGCAAAACCGCCGGTCCGCGGCGGCTACGATCCGCCGAGTCTTGCCACTGCGCCATGACCTTCCTCCGGGCCCAACCGAATCCTTGCCAGTGCGCAAATGGGCCCATAGCTCACCCGAGCCACGCCCTCGATGTCACCCCGCGAGTCCTGATGAATCGCCACCACGCTGCCCACGCGCCACTACCCGAACCCGCCGCCGTGCCAACGGGCCGCACAGCTTGCCGCCCCGGCGCCCTGTCTGGCCGACGCGCATGACCGAAGCTCAGCACGGCGTGGTGCACGCACAGCCGCCCTGGGGCGCCTACGCCTGCCTGGCGGCCAGCATGGCGTTGGTGGGCAGTTACGTGGGCTTGTCCAAGCTGCTGGTGGCGGTCTTTCCGGTGATGTTGCTGGCCTGGTTGCGCTTCGGCATTGCCGCCGTCGCGATGGCACGTTGGGTGGCCCGCGGCCCGGGAGACCCGGTGCTGAACGCACACGATCGCAAGTTGCTGTTCTGGGAAAGCTTTCTGGGCAACTTTCTCTTCAGCATCTGCATGCTTTACGGCGTGGCGCTGACCTCTGCCATTGCCGCCGGTGTCACGATGGCCGCGATACCGGCCGCGGTGGCGCTGTTGTCGCGCTTCTTCCTGGGCGAGCGCATCAGGCCGCGCGTGGCCTGGGCCATCGTCTGTGCCATGGCCGGCATTGCGCTTCTGGCACTGGCGCGTGCACAGCCGGGCGCGCCACCTGCAGTGGGCGCAGCTGCGGCGGGCGGCGAAAGCCTGCTGGGCTACGTGCTGCTGCTGGGCGCGGTGTTGTGCGAGGCCAGCTATGTGGTCATCGGCAAGCGGCTGTCGAGCCGCATCTCGCCGCGGCGCATCAGTGCGCTCATCAACCTGTGGGGGCTGGCGCTGGTGACACCGTTTGGCCTGTGGCAGGCGTTGCAGTTCGACTTTTCTGCGGTCAGCCTCCCCACCTGGGCCTTGCTGGTCTTCTACGCCATCGCCGCCAGCGTGGTCACCGTCTGGCTGTGGATGCGCGGCCTGCAGCGCGTGCCCTCGGCGCGGGCGGGCGTGTTCACGGTGATGCTGCCGCTGAGTGCGGCGGTGGTGGGCGTGCTGGTGCTGGGCGAGTCCTTTGGCAGCGCCCATGTGGCGGCGCTGGTGCTGTCGCTCGCCGGCCTGACGCTGGCGACTTGGCCTGAGCGCCAGGCCATCGCGGCGGCACGCCCTCAGTCGGCCCGGGCCGACTTGCCGTAGCTGCGAAAGCGCTCGATCACCTCGGCCATCTCGGCGGCCGACAGCAGCGCCGGTTCACCCACCGCCAGCGCCTGCAGATACACCTGGCACAAGGACTCCACCTCCTGCACAACCTTCAGGGCCTGCGCCAGCGTGCTGCCGGCCGCCACCAGCCCATGGTTGGCCAGCAGGCAGGCGTTGCGCTGTTGCAGTGCAGCGGCCACGCCCTGGCTCAGGGCTTCGGTGCCGAACAGGTGGTAGGGCACCAGCGGCACGTCGCTGCCACCGGCCACTGCCACCATGTAATGAAACGACGGCAGCGGTCGGCGCAGGCAAGCCAAGGAGGTGGCGTGGACGGAATGCGTGTGCACCACGGCATACAGGTCGGGCCGGGCACGGTAGATGGCCTGGTGGAAATGCCATTCCGACGACGGCCGCCAGTTCCCCACGCAGTGGCCGTCGAAGCCCAGCCACACCAGATCCTGCGGGCGCAATTCGGCAGCGCCCATGCCGGTGGGCGTGATCAGCATGCCGGGCCGACCCTGCCATGGCAGGCGCAGGCTGAGATTGCCGGTGCTGCCGCGGTTCATGCCCAGGCTGTCCAGGCGCTGCATCGCTGTGACGGCCGTCTGGCGCAGCACTTCTTCGTCGTCGGGCGGGGTCATGGCTTACTGGTCTGGGCAGCGGCTGCGCCCAATGCACGCAGTGCTGCTTCGTCGGCCGGCACCACACCCATTTCGGTGATGAAGGCTGTGACCAGCCGCGCCGGTGTCACGTCGAAGGCCGGGTTGGCAGCGCTGCTGCCTTCGGGCGTGAGCTGCACCTCCACCAGCTCACCGCCCACAGCGCGGCCAGTGATGTGGGTCACTTCGCGTGCGCTGCGTTCTTCGATGGGCACTTCGCGCAGGCCGTCGCTCAAGGCCAGGTCCAGCGTGGAGGTGGGCATCGCCACGTAGAAGGGCACGCCGTTGTCGCGCGCCGCCAAGGCCTTGAGGTAGGTGCCGATCTTGTTGCAGGCATCGCCTCGCGCGGTGACACGGTCGCAGCCGACGATGACGATGTCCACCTGCCCGTGCTGCATCAGATGCCCCCCCGCGTTGTCGGCCACCAACGTGTGTGGCACGCCGGCCTGCCCCAGTTCCCAAGCGGTGAGACTGGCGCCCTGGTTGCGCGGCCGGGTTTCGTCCACCCACACATGCACCGCCAGGCCCGCCGCGTGGGCCTGGTAGATGGGCGCGGTGGCCGTGCCCCAGTCCACCGTGGCCAGCCAGCCGGCGTTGCAGTGGGTGAGCACGTTCACCGGCCCGGCCGCGCCCTTGCGCAGCGCCAGCGCCTGCAGCAGCGACAGGCCATGGCGGCCGATGGCGGCGTTCACTGCCACGTCGGCATCGGCCAGCGCCGCTGCGGCAGACCACGCCAGCTGGGCGCGTTGTGCCACGGGCACTGCCAGCAGCTGTGCCATCAAGCGGTCCAGCGCCCAGGCCAGGTTCACCGCGGTCGGGCGGCTGCTGCGCAGCAACTGGGCGCTGTTGTGCAGCGCCTCGTCACGGGCATCGCGCCGCGCCTGCAGCGCCAGGCCGTAGGCGGCCACGGCGCCGATCAGCGGCGCACCACGCACCCACATCTCGCGGATGGCAATGAACACGTCGCGGGCACTGTTCAGCGTCCTTTCCTGAAGGCGGTGCGGCAACTGGCGCTGGTCGATGACGATCAGCGCGTCGCCGCCCGGCGCGGGGCGCAGCGTGCGCAGGGCCTGGCCGTTGACCTGCACGGCCCGTTCAGCCCAGCACGCGGCCGGCCACGCAGCGCAGGCGCTGCACCACGGCGGGGTCGCGCGCCTCGGGCGCGGTGATCAGTGCAAACGACAGCGCATGGCGGCAGGAACAGGCAGGCGCCGCCGCGTCGGCCGAGATGCGCCCGGCCAGGCTGGCCAGCAGCGTTCGCGCGGTGGCCGCGTTGCCCAGCAGCACCTTGATGACGGCGTCCACCGTCACCGCGTCGTGCCCAGGGTGCCAGCAGTCGAAGTCGGTGACCATGCCCACGCTGGCAAAACACAGCTCGGCTTCGCGTGCCAGCTTGGCTTCGGGCATGTTGGTCATGCCGATGACGCTGCAGTTCCAGCTGCGGTACAGCGCCGACTCGGCCTTGCTGGAAAACTGCGGCCCTTCCATCGCCAGATAGGTGCCACCCAGCACATGGGGCACGCCCTGGGCCTGCAGCGTGGCTTGCAGGTGCCGGCCCAGCCGGCTGCACGTGGGGTCGGCCATCGACACGTGTGCCACCAGCCCGGTGCCGAAGAAGCTGCTGGTGCGGCCCACGGTGCGGTCGATGAACTGGTCGACGATGACGAAGGTGCCTGGCGGCAGGTCGGCGCGCAGACCGCCCACGGCCGACAACGACAGCACGTCGGTGGCGCCCAGCATCTTCAGCGCCGCGATGTTGGCGCGGTAGTTCACCTCGCCCGGCGGGATGCGGTGGCCACGGCCGTGGCGCGGCAGGAAGGCGAGCTGCGTGTCGCCGAGCCGGCCGCGGAAGATCTGGTCGGACGGCGCACCCCAGGGTGTGTCCACCGTCACCCAGGCGGTGTCGGTAAGGCCCGGCAGGTCATAGAGGCCGCTGCCGCCGATGATGGCCAGCAAGGGTGTTTGGCCCGAAGCTGGCTGGGACGGGGCGGTGGTGGTGCTGGATGGGCTGCTCAAGGTGGGCTCGTGGGTTCAGGTTGGGGTTGATGGTGTACGGCCTGCGCGCGCCGTGGCGGCCCTGGGTCGCTTGATGGCGACTGAACCTTCCGGCGCATCGGCGGCATGGTTCGCGGCCACGCGCCGCGGCGCCAGGGCCCGCACGGCAGCGTCGAGCAGCGCACGCAACACCGTCGCATCCACGTCGGCCAGGTGCTTCAGGTACAGGCAGCACTTGCCCGTCTTGTGCCTGCCCAGCCGGGCCATCAGATCGGCGAAGGGCTCGAAGCCCGACATGATGTAGATGCTGAAGTCGTTCTTGCGCGGCGAGAAGGCCAACAGCGGCCAATCGCCGGTGTGGCCGGCGGCATAGGTTTGGCGGTAGGCGCCGAAACCGATGATGGCGCTGCCCCACAGCACCGGCGTCTCGCCCGTGGCGGCCTGCATCATGGCCGAAAGCGCCTGGCAGTCTGCGCGCCGCTGCGCATCGGCCATGGCATCGATGAAAACCGCCACTGAAGCGGTGGTCGGCACGGTCTTGGGACTGTTCGCCATGGCTCGGCTCCGGTCGAATTCGTCGTGGGCCGCATCAACTGGAAGCCAGCGCAACCGGGGACACTGCAGGCTGCGCAGCCCCGGTCTGCCGCGGCACTGCAGGCCGGGGTGCCGCGCCCTCGTGGCCGCCGCCCAGGGCCTGGCGGGCGATCAGCGAGGTGCCGGCGGGCGTGGCTGCGCGCAGGCCCGGGTCGCTCCACACCTGGCGCCAGCGCCGCGCGCCGGCCTGCCCATGCCGCAGGCCCACCAGATGGCGGCTGGCGTGGCTCCAGCCCCGGCTGCTGTCGGCTGCCACGCGCGTCAGGTAGGCCACGTAGGCGGCTTCGACGTCGTCGCGCTGCGGGGGCGCGGCCGTGCCGCCCAGGAAGCGCGTGTCCCAGCTCGCCATCAGCCACGGCTCGTGATAGGCCTGCCGGCCCACCATCACGCCGTCCACGTGCTGCAGGTGTTCGGCGATCTGCTCGTTGGTGGTGACGCCGCCGTTGAGCACGATGGTGAACTGCGGAAAGTCGGCCTTCAGCCGGTACACCGTGTCGTAGCGCAGCGGTGGCACTTCGCGGTTTTCCTTCGGGCTCAGGCCCTTGAGCCAGGCGTTGCGTGCGTGCACCATGAACACCGTGCAGCCGCCCCGCCGGTTCACGGTGCCGACGAAGTCGCGCACGAAGTCGTAGCTCTCCTGCTGATCGATGCCGATGCGGTGTTTCACGGTCACCGGCACGTTGCAGGCCTGGCGCATGGCGTCCACGCAGTCGCCCACCAGTTCGGCCTCGTTCATCAGGCAGGCGCCAAAGGCACCGCGCTGCACCCGTTCGCTGGGGCAGCCGCAGTTCAGGTTCACCTCGTCGTACGCCCACTGCTGCGCGAGCCGCGCACAGGCTGCCAGGTCGGCCGGCTCGCTGCCCCCGAGTTGCAGCGCCACCGGGTGTTCTTCGGGGTTGAAATCCAGATGGCGCGGCACGTCGCCATGCAGCAGCGCACCGGTGGTCACCATCTCGGTGTACAGCCGCGTGTGCCGCGTGATCAGGCGGTGCAGCGTGCGGCAATGGCGGTCGGTCCAGTCCATCATCGGCGCGACGGACAGGCGCCAATTGCTAAATACCTGATTTAATTGAAGTTTTTCTGTCACGAATGTGATTCTTTGCGGCCGTGTGCAGAGTGAAGTGCACACAGGGTGCACACGAGGGTAACGAGCCGGGTACGATCGGTGCACGATGAAACACGCACCGGGTGCACACGATGGCCACATTCTCCCAGCTACCCAGCGGCAAGTGGCGCGCGCAGGTTCGGCGCGCAGGCCTTTACCGCGCGGCCAGCTTCAGCAGCAAGCGCGAGGCCAGGGACTGGGCCAGCGGCATTGAGTCGCAGGCTGCACACATCGCCGTCAATGGGTTCGCGCCAGTGCCCAAGGGCGCGACGCTCGGCGACCTGATCGAGAAGTACCAGGAAACGCAAGCCAAGGAACCTGGTCGGACCAAGGCCGCCACGTTGGAAATGCTGAAGCGCGAATTGGGAAAGGTGCGCTTGAGCACCTTGTCGGCGGTGGTGCTGCGCGATTTCATCGACAGGCGCTGCAAGGATGGCGCGGGGGGTGTAACCATCGCCGCCGATCTGTCGTTTCTGTCGGCCGTGCTGAAGTGGGGCCGGCATGCCCGGCAGTTGGACATCCCCGAACGACTGGCGCTCGAAGCGCGCGAGAGTGTAAAGCATCGCGGCCTGAACACCCGCGGCCAGGAGCGCGAGCGCGAACCGACCGACGAAGAGCTGATGCGCTTGTACGCGCACTGGGAGAGCCGCCAGCGGCAGCGCATCGACATGCCCAAGTTGTGCCGATTCGCGCTGGCCACCGCCATGCGCCTGGGCGAAGTCTGTCGGCTGCAGGTGGACGACGTCGATGCGGTGGCCCGCACGGTGGTGATCCGCGATCGCAAGGACCCGCGCAACAAGGCAGGCAACCACCAGACTGTTCCACTGCTGCCCGAAGCGTGGGCCATCGTCGAGCCCATGCTCGCCGGCCGCGACGAAGGCAACCTGTTCGGCATCCAGGCCGACTCGGCTTCCACGGCCTTCACCCGGGCCTGCGCCGACGTGTCGCCGCCCATCATCGACCTGCACTTCCACGACTTGCGGCACCGCGCCACAGCCCAGCTGTTCCGCATGGGTCTCGACATTCCGCGGGTTGCCTTGCTGACGGGCCATAAGACTTGGGCCATGTTGAGGCGTTACACCGACATCAAGCCAGCCGACGTGCACGAGGCACTGCGCCAGGTTGAGCAGCGAAACAAGCCCAGCAAGGCGAAATCGAAGCGGAGTGTGGCCACGGCATGAAAGACCCCCTTGGAACGCTTCTCTACTTCCAGCGCCAGTTGCAGGACATGGAGCGACACCCCGAACGCTACGGCGGCCCCTGCGACGATTACGCCAACCAGGCGGCAGTCTGGCTGAGGGCTGAAGCCGAGGGGCGCGAGCTGCTGAAGCTGCAAGGGATGGGCCGCGCGGAAGCGTTCGCCCTTCTGCATCGCCAGCCCCCAACGCCTATGGCCATACTTTGGCTCATCGACGAAGCCAAGCGGCAGGCCGTTTCTGCGCGCGCCAGTTCGATTGCCAAGGCCAAGAACCACAAGCCTATCGCGCAGACACGCGAGGCATGGAAGAAGGCCAAGTTGGACGATCCGAAACTGAGCAAACGCGCCTTTGCTGACGCGATCGCACCCGGACTGGCGAAGAAGCCGCATTGGCTGACGGTCCGCCCGGAAACCATCGCCTACTTCTGGCTGAAAGGCCTTTGACTTTCCCATTTGCTAGCAATGCCTAGTGCTTGCTAGCTGGCGCCGTAGCGCTGTCGGCCGGTCGTTTCTAGAGTGCCTTCATTCCCCAACGAGGCACCCATAGTGAACGACCCCACGACCGATACTGACCGCATCAGCCACCTGGGCACGTCGCTCGACGTGATCACAGAACCCGACTTCTGTGCCCTGGCCGGCATCACATCCAACACCGCCGAAGCTTGGCGAAAGCGGCACTGCGGCCCGGCCTACGTGCTGCTGGGTCGCAAGTACTACTACCCGCGGCAGGCCGTAACCGACTACCTGCAATCGCTGGTCCGCGAGCGCAAGCCAGCCATCACGGCGAAGGACTTGCTGTGAAGCCCGCTCCCGCCGAAGTGCTGGTGTTGGCTGAGGCCTGGTACCGGCAACAGATGACCAAGCTGGAAGCCAAACACGGCACCGCATGGAGAGACCACCAGGCCTGGGTAGGCGACCAATTGCGTGAACTGCTACGGCAGCGCTTGGTAGAACGCGGGTGGAGGCGCAAATGAACTTTCTCGACGAACTGGGCCTGGCCCCGCCGATTGAGCTGCCTGTGCGTACGATCGCGCCCCGCCGTCCGCCGCCGCCAGTGCGGGTAGTCGCCGCAGTTCCTGGCGCCATACGTGACGCCTGCGACTTGCTGAAGACCGAGTGCGCGCCGGTGAACTACGTCATCCCTGGCTGGATTCCGGAAGGACTGATGCTGCTGGCTGCGCCACCCAAGGCGGGCAAGTCCACGCTGATCCTGCAGATCGCCGCTTGCATGGCCGGCGGCCTGCCGTTTTGGGGCCGCGACGTGCCCAAGGCCAAGGTGCTGATGATCGACCTGGAAACCAATGAACGACGGCTGCGACGCAAGCTGGAGGTTGCCGGCGTGAGCGGTCTGGAGGCGGGCATGCTGCAGTACGCCACCACCTGGCCGCGCGGCCTGGCCGGCGTGCAGCAGATTGCCGACGTGCTGGACCGGGACCCCGGCATCAAGCTGGTAATCGTCGATACGCTGCAGCGGTTTCGGGACAACGCGCCGGCCCGACAAAACGCCTACGCCGCCGACTACGACACCATGGCCCCGCTGCAGCAGCTGTGCCGTGAGCGCGCCGGCCTGGCCATCGTGTGCATCCACCACAAGCGCAAGGCGGCCAGTGACGATCCCATCGACAGCATCAATGGCTCTTCCGCCATCGCAGGGGCCGTGGACACCATCTGGCTGATGTCCCGCAAGGGCGGCGACTACTTCCTGTATGTGCAGGCCCGCGACTGGGAACAAGAGCAGGACGAGTTCCGTCTTGAGCGTGCCGACGGCAAGTGGACTTTGGCGGATGGGCCACGCTACAGCCAGAACGAGGCGGAGGTGCTGAAGTACCTGGACATACCCGGCGGCATGAAGGCGCCACAGCTCGCTGAAGCACTCGGGATCGGCAGACAGGCCGCGTACGAGCGTTTGAAGCGCATGCAGAACCTTGGGTACGTTCGATACGACGGCGACTTCTGGCAGCCGGCAGTCTGAAGCAAGTGTTTCATTCAACAGGCCCCGAATCGAAGGGCGGGCTGCCCAACATCGTGATTGCAGGGCCGTACGGTCGGTAAGGTCGGTAAGGGTCGTAAGGGTGCCGCAGTCAGGCCTGCACCAACTGGCCGGGCCGATCGTGCAACCTCGCTCGGGTCGCAGGCGACTGTGCACGACCGTACGGCCCTTACGACCCTTACGACCCTTACCGCCCTGACCGCGACGACCTTGTGCCCGTAGCAGTTGAGTACGTACGGCAAGCAGATCGGCCTGGGGCCTACGTAACGTACGAACATCACGTCGGACCGAACGGGCAACCTCGCCCGAGTCGCAGGCGGCCGTGCACGACCGAACGGCCCTTACGACCCTTACCACCATTACCACCCTGACCACCCTGACCACCCTGACCACCCTGACCGCGACGACCTTGTGCCCGTGGCAGGTGCATACGCACGGTAAGCAGATCGGCCCGGGGGCTACGTAACGCACGAACGTCACGTTTACGACGGTTCAGCGCGGGCCGGTGCGCGGCGATGCCCGTACGGGGCACGATGACCCCGCGAGCCGTACGGCACCTGTGATGTATGGTCCGCGCTGGCCGCCACAGCTTGTGTCCAATTGCGCCACCAGGCCCGCGCCCTAGACCGTCAACGTACGCGAGAACATGCCAACACTGCACTGGGTAGGAAAAGAGAAGGTGGTGAACCACCATCACGACGTTCCGTTTCGGGTACTCAACGAGGTGTCCATGTTCGCCGCGGCCGAGGGCTTGCCCGCGAACAGCAACGACAACCGGATCATTCACGGCGACAACCTGGAAGCCTTGAAAAGTCTATTGCCCGAGTTCGAGGGCCAGGTGAAGTGCATCTACATCGACCCGCCATACAACACTGGTAACGAGGGTTGGGTCTACAACGATGCCGTCAACGACCCCAAGATGAAGCGCTGGCTGGGTCAGTTGGTGGGCAAGGAAGGTGAAGACCTATCACGGCACGACAAGTGGCTGTGCATGATGTACCCACGATTGAAGTTACTTCGGAGACTGCTGGCGCGAGATGGGGCGATTTTTATAAGTATCGATGACAATGAAGTTCACAGTCTCCGCCTGATTGCTGACGAAATATTCGGCGCGAATAGATTTGTCGCCTCGGTTGCAGCAATTACAAACAGGAAGGGGCGGAACGACAAAAAGCACGTCGCAGGCTGTCATGAGTACATTTTGATTTATGCCAACAGGGATTTTAAATCCCTCGGTGTGCCACTTACTGCCGAGCAACGCAAAGCATTTAAACATGTCGATGAGAATAGTCAAAAGTATGCTTTACGCGACCTTAGAAAACGTGGCGGTCCGGACAAGCGTGAGGATCGACCAAATATGTTCTTCCCCCTCTATTGGCACGTCGAAAGTAAAGCCTTTTCACTAAAACGAAGAGACTCATCTGATATTGAGGTGGTGCCTCTTCGCGGGGATCGAAGTGAAGGCAACTGGCGCTGGGGTAAAGAGAAAGTCGAGATCCATCTCCCCTGGCTACATCTAAAGAAGTCGCGGTCCGGACTGTTAGGGGCGGAGCACCGGCTATATCTCGATCCGACAGTCTCTTTGGGCGACGAATCCGATGATGATGAAGGCGACGAAGAGATTGAGTCTGACGACCTATTGGACGACGAAGACGACGAAGAAGATATTGTTGAACGGGTCTCGAAACCGAAATCATTTTGGCTGGGCGGCGAGTTTTCGAGCGACAGGGGAAAGCGCGTGTTCAAGGCCGTGCTTCCCGAAAACAAATTTGATTTTCCAAAGTCTGTAGATCTTATCAAGCAGTGCTTGCGAATGGCCTGCCCAAAAAATGGCTTGATTCTCGATTCTTTCGCTGGAAGCGGGACAACCGGGCACGCCGCATTGGAACTCAATGTTGAAGACGGTGGGTCGAGACGGTTTATCTTGATTGAGACGAATAGCTACGCTGACACGACAACAGGGGAGCGAGTCCGGCGCGTGGCCAACGGGTATTTAACCAAGAAGGCTAGTATTCCTGGCACTGGCGGAGGGTTCAAGTACTACACCGTCGGCGAACCGATGTTCCTTCCGGATAACAACCTCAACGAGGCGGTGGGTACCGACGCTATCCGCGGCTACGTGACCTACAGCGAAGGTATTCCAGCCGACGCGAGGACTTCACCCGAGAACGCACACAGTCCATACCTCCTGGGCCTGACCCAGGAAACCGCGTGGCTCTTCAACTACGACCCTGACCGCGCGACCAGTCTCGACCTGGACTTCCTGGCCGGCCTCCGATTTGGAGGCAATACGGATGTGAAGAAGCCCGCGACGGTCATCACTTACGCGGACCGGTGCCTGCTGTCGGCGGAGTTCATGGCCAAGCACGGGATCATCTTCAAGAAGATTCCTCGGGACATCACCCGCTTCTAGCCCACAAGAACAACAACGGCAGCAGACACCATGGAACTCAAGGACTATCAGACCCGGGTGCTAAGGGACCTGGCCGCGTACTTGGAAGTGCTGGACAGCGCGCCCAACCTGGCGAAGGCCTTCAGCGACTACTGGGCCGGCAAAGGCGTGCGGGTGGGCACCAAAGGTGGCAATGCCGGCATGGAGCCCTACAAGAACACGGTGCCCGGTGTGCCCCACATCTGCGCGAAAGTGCCTACTGCAGGCGGCAAGACCTTCATTGCCGTAAACGCGCTGGATACCGTGTTCACAGCCCTTGCAAAGCGTGCACCCCGGCGGCCGAAGCTGGTGGTGTGGTTGGTGCCGTCGCTCACCATCCTGGACCAGACTGTGCACGGCCTGGCCAGCCCCGAGCATCCGTACCGCAAGCGCCTGGATCAGTTGTTTCGACACCGCGTGGCGGTGTACGAGAAGCGCGATCTATTGATGGGCGCCGGGTTTTCGTACGACACCGCGCAAGAGCAGCTATCAATTGTGGTGATGAGCTTCGACTCGCTGCGAGCCCGGAACAAGGAAGACCGAAAAATATTCCAAGAGAACGGCAACCTCGCGTCGTTCCTGCGACCTGATCAAGGCGACCCCAGCGATTGGCTGTTGGCAGCGCACGATGCGTCGGCGCTGATTAACGTGATTCGACGGCTGCGGCCGGTGGTGGTGGTGGACGAAAGCCACAACGCCGAGAGCAAGCTGTCGGTCGAGATGATGACGGACCTGAACCCGGACTTCATCCTTGATCTGACAGCCACGCCCCGCAACAACAGCAACATCATCAGCTACGTCGATGCCCTGGCCCTGAAGAAGCAGCACATGGTGAAGCTGCCGGTGATCGTGGCGAACCGCAGTAGCAAGGGTGAGGTCATCGAGTCGGCCCTGATCCTGCGCAGGCAGCTCGAAGACTTGGCGAAGCTGGAGGAGTCGAAGGGCGGCAAGCACATCCGCCCCATCGTGCTGTTTCAAGCCCAGCCGCGCACCGATGACGACAACACCACCTTCGAGAAAATTCGGGAGAAGCTGGTCGAGCTGAAGATTCCAGCCGAGCAAATCAAGATCAAGACGGCGGACATAAACGAGCTGAAGGGCGAGGACCTGATGAGCCGAGATTGCCCTGTGCGCTTCATCATTACCGTGAACGCACTGAAGGAAGGCTGGGACTGCCCGTTTGCCTACATCTTGGCGTCGTTGGCCGACAAGACTTCAGCCGTGGACGTAGAGCAGATTCTTGGCCGCGTGCTGCGCATGCCACATGTGCAGCAACACGGCCATGATCTGTTGAATCTGTCCTACGTGTTCACTGCCAGCAACCGCTTCATGGACACGCTGCAAAGCGTCGTGAAGGGCTTGAACCGAGCAGGCTTCACGGACAAGGACTACCGCGCCATCGACACCCAAGCCGCTGGGACCACAGCCCAGACAGGATCGACCGGCGTAGTGCAATTGCCTTTAGGCGGTCTCTTCGAACCGAGTGCGGCCGATGACAAGGCAGAGTCTGCAGACGACCTAGACACGAGCGGTGTATCGCGCGATTGGGAGGCCGCCGCAACGGTCGCATCGACGGACGCGGCAAGCTCTGGCAAAACAGAAGCTGATGCCGCCACGCAAGGTGCAGCGTCCGCCGCCACGGCCTTCGTGGCTGACATCAAGGCCCGCGCACTCACCGAGAACCAGGCGTTCGAGCAGAAGGCACAAGCCAGCAACGACGACGTTTCAACGGAGTTGGAAGACAAGATGAACCGACACAAGGTCAAAGACATCTTCCGCGACGAGGCGTTGGCAATCCGACTGCCGCAGTTCTTTATCCGTGTGCAGAACGGCGGGTTCTTTGAGGAAGACCAGCCCTACCAAGTGTTCGAGCGTGAGGAGCTGTTGAAAGAGTTCCGTCTGTCTCAGGCTGACTCGACGATTTCCTTCGAGGACGTCGAAACCGAGGTCTATCGGGTAGACCTGGAGCAGCTGGGCGAGGAGAACTATGCCCCTCGCGCGTTCAAGCTCGCCGCGCGGGAACGGGTGAAGTTCGCCGAGTATTTGCTTGCACTGTCGCAAGAAAGCCAGGTGATGAACTTGGTGTCACGCCTGGCTGAACTGGTGGGCAACATGTACCCGATCACCGACCCGGAGGTGAAGGAGTACATCCGTCGCGTGGTGACAGGCATGAACGCTGAGCAGGTCCGCGACTGCATCGAGCGCGATGTGGCCTACGTCCGCAAGATCAAACAGAAGATCACCGCGCTGTCCAACACACACGCGCTGAAGGCCTTTACCGACATGTTGGACGTGGATCGAATCGCCACGCAGCCGAGTTTTGCGCTGCCGGACTCGATCACCCCCAGTGCCAATGCTTCGGCGGTGCCGAAGAGCTTGTATGTCACTGAGGCCGCGATGGGCGACTTCGAGCGCCGCCTCATCAACGACGTGGCGAACCTGGAAAGCGTGCAGTGGTGGCACCGCAATGGTTCGCGCGGCAAGGGCTTCCGGATCAACGGATTCCTGAACCACTACCCGGACTTCATCGTGAAGACCAAAGCGGGTCGGATCATCGCCCTGGAGACCAAGGGCGACGACCGCGACAATACCGACTCCGAGCTGAAGCTGAAACTCGGCAAGCTGTGGGAGGCGAAGGCCGGCCGCGACTACCGCTACATGATGGTGTTTGAGAACAATCCGATTGACGGCGCCGAACGACTATCGGACGCACTCAAGAAGCTAGGGCAGCTGTGATGGGCATCCAAGCGCTGGAGGATGCCCAGTAGCCGCGAAACTGCACACAGCGTGCACACGGGTGTCCAATAACCCGCATGAATGCTCACTTCTCCTACCGATCCATCATCGGCGCGACGGACAGGCGCCAGGGGTTCAGTGGTTGATCTGATTGCACCGAATTCTTCTGTTTGCGACCAAAGTGGTGGCGCGTCCGGCGACACCGCTGCGTGGCCCTGCAAGGACACCTTGGTGCATGGTAATCAATGGACCGGGCCTGCCGGCCGGCCCTCGATCTTTGCCGGCGCAGGCCCAAGGTGGCTTGTAGTGGGAGAAACCTCATGGCCCGCGCTCGACCAGCCGCTTTTGCGGGCAGCTACTACCCCGGCGAGCCACGTGTGCGGTGCAGCAGCGTCATCACCGCGCGCTGCACTTCGGCGTCATGCCCCACCAGCAGATGGCCGCCGTGGTCGAAGCCGACGAAGCGGGCACCGGCGATGTGGTTGGCGAAGGCCCACGTGCACAGCTGCGCGTAGGATCAGGCCAACCAGGCGCTGGACGACTTGCACAGCGCCCGGTTAGCCGGCGCCGCGTGGCTGCTGACCGGTCGCCCCTCGCTCAGCGGCATCAGCCGCCGAGCAGCCCCTTCTTCAGCGCAGCGTCAGCCGGCTTGTCGCCCAGCCAGATGCGCAGCAGCGCGGTCAGGAAGTCCTCGCCCGGCATCGCCGTGCCGCGCGGTTGGCCGTTCAGCAGCACGCGGGTGCCGGCCTCGGGCGTGAACTCGATCTGGATCACGTCGCCCTTGCGCGCTTCGCCCGCGGCCTTCAGGCTGGCATTCAGGGTTTCGATCTGCGTCTTCCAGCCGGCCAGCTGCGCTTCGCTGTGGTTGGCCTTCAAACCGTCGTTCAGAGCACCCGACAGCGAATCGGCGTCGATGTTGCGCAGCATCGTCAATGTGATGCGGCGCGGGCCTTTTTGCGCCAGCAGCGCGGCCGCGTCGGCACTTTTCTGCGGCACGTACAGCGCTGCCACGTAGACCTTGAAGAAAGCGCGCGTGCGCAGGCCTGCGCCGTTGAGCTGCAGCGCGGCAGTGCCCACCTGCGCCGAGGGCTCGAGCTTCACGCCCTCCAGTTCCGCTGGCTGGGCAGCCGCGCCCAGCGTGGCCGTCATCAGCAGCGTGGCGGCCAGCAGCCGCAGTTTGTTGTAGTTCATGGTCAGTCTCCAGCAGGGATGTGGGGTTGTCAGGCCGCGTCAGTGTCACCGATCCAGGCACCGCGCTACGAATGCGGTGCTGCAGCGGTGCTTGCCTGAACGCCCGGCAGACCCGAAGCGATGACAGGGGTGCCGGCAGGGCCCCCGCGTCATCTTCGTCTGGTAGGGTCAAGGGCCCGGGGGGTCTGTGCACGCCAACATCCAGTGCGACTGCCCCGCTGCACGCGCCACCAAGACTGCACCATCGAGCCACGAGTTTTCGCCATGAACGCCCCCGACGACCTGATCGAGAACATCACCTACGACGAACTGCAACCCGGCCAGCGCGCGCAGATGTCGCGCACGCTGACGATGACCGACATCCAGGCGTTTGCGCTGGCGTCGGGCGACTCCAACCCGTCGCACGTCGACACCGATTACGCCGAAGGCACGCGTTTTCATGGCGTGGTGGCGCACGGCATGTGGGCCGGTGCGCTCATCTCGAGCCTGCTGGGCACCGAGTTCCCCGGCCCCGGCACCGTCTACATCGAGCAGAACCTGCGCTTCCACGGCCCGGTGCGTCTGGGCGACACGCTCAGCGTCAGCGTCACCGTGGTCGACAAGAACGATTCCACCGGCAACGTGCGCATGGACTGCGAGGTGCTGAACCAGCGCGGTGAGCAGGTGGTCAGCGGGCAGGCGCTGGTGCGTGCGCCGACGCGCAAGGTCACGCGCCCGCGCGCCACGCTGCCCGCGATGCGCCTGTTCGACCCGCAGGCGCGGCTCGACGCCTGGGTGCGGGCCCACCGCGGCAACCCGCCCGTGAGCTGCGCCGTGGTGCACCCTTGTGATGAAGGCTCGCTGCGCGGCGCCCTGGAATCCTGGCAGCAAGGCTTGATCGTGCCGGTGCTGGTGGGGCCGGCTGCGCGCATCCGCGCGCTGGCGGCGAGCCTGAATCTGTCCCTCGCCGACGTGCAACTGCGTGACGTGCCGCACAGCCACGGTGCCGCCGCCGAAGGCGCCGCGATGGCCGCGCGCGGCGAGGTGGGCATGCTGATGAAGGGCAGCCTGCACACCGACGAACTGATGCAGGCGGTGCTGGCCGAGCCGCGGCTGCGCACCGGCCGGCGCATGTCGCATGTCTTCCGTTTCGAGGTGCCGGCCTATCCGAAACCGCTGCTGGTGACGGATGCCGCCATCAACATCGCGCCCACGCTGGAAGAAAAGGCCGACATCGTGCGCAACGCGGTGGACCTGGCCCATGCGCTGGGCGTGGCGCTGCCGCGAGTTGCCATCCTGTCGGCCATCGAGACGGTGACGCCCCGCATCGCGTCCACGCTGGACGCCGCCGCGTTGTGCAAGATGGCCGACCGTGGCCAGATCGTGGGCGCGCTGCTCGACGGGCCGCTGGCCTTCGACAACGCCATCTCGGCCGAAGCGGCGCGGCTCAAGGGCATCGACTCGCCGGTGTCGGGGCAGGCCGACGTTCTGGTGGTGCCCGATCTCGAGTCCGGCAACATGCTGGCCAAGCAACTGGACTACCTGGCCGGTGCCTCCAGCTGTGGCGTCGTGCTGGGCGCGCGGGTGCCCATCGCTCTGACCAGCCGGGCCGACAGCGCCACCTCCCGCGTGGCCTCGGCGACCTTGGCGGCCATCGTGGCACGCGACCTGGCGCGGCGGGCTGCACTGCCGGCACCAGCAGGCTGACAGCATCAAGCGCGGGCCTGCCAAGCAGGCCGACCCGAGCGAAATCCGGCATGCCGCAGCGCCGCCCACGCACCCTGTTCGGCGCTTCCTGCACCGCCGCGGTGTCACCCGCCGCTGCCGGGGTTGTAATTCGCCGCCTTGCCGCTGCTGCTGCTGGGCTGCATGGCGCTGGTGCAGTTGATGAAAGGCTGGTGGCGCCGGCACCATGGGTGGTGGTGAAGCGCCGCCCGGTGGGGCCGCCTGACCCCGGCGTGCACCACGGCTGCTGAGCGAGATGGGTGGTTTGCCGCCGACTTACGGCCTCACCAAGGCCGCACCCGCCGCGTATGCTCGCAGCGCTTCTGAACCTGAGCTGGAGCGTTGCCATGAAGATCGCGCTGTTGGGTGCCGGCCACATCGGCCAGACCATCGCCCGCCTGCTGCATGCCAGCGGCGACTACGAGGTCACGGTGTTCGACAAGAACGCACGCTACCTGGCGGCGCTGGCCGCCGGGGGCATACAGACGCTTGTCGTCGACACCGCCGACGCATCGGCCTTGCGGGCCCGGCTCAGCGGCATGGACACCGTGGTCAACGCCCTGCCCTACCACCTGGCCATCGCTGCAGCCACGGCTGCACGTGACGGCGGATGCCATTACTTCGACCTGACCGAAGACGTGGCCGCCACCAAAGCCATCAAGGGCCTGGCCGACGGCGCGCGCTCGGCCTTCATGCCGCAATGCGGACTGGCCCCGGGTTTCATCGGCATCGTGGCGCACCACCTGGCGCGGCAGTTCGACGAAGTGCGCGACGTGCAGATGCGCGTCGGTGCGCTGCCCGCGTTTCCGACCAACCAGCTGAAGTACAACCTGACTTGGTCGGTGGACGGCCTGATCAACGAGTACTGCCACCCCTGCGAGGCCATCCATGGCGGGCAGCTGATTTCCGCGCTGCCGCTGGAAGGGCTGGAGCACTTCAGCCTGGACGGCACCGAATACGAAGCCTTCAACACCTCTGGTGGCCTGGGCACGCTGTGCGAAACCTGGGCCGGCAAGGTGCTGAACCTGGACTACAAGACGGTGCGCTACCCCGGGCACCGCGACCTGATGAAGTTTCTGCTTGAAGACCTGGCGCTGGCCGCCGACCAGGAACTGCTGAAGGACATCATGCGCAAGAGCATGCCGGCCACGATGCAGGACGTGGTGCTGGTGTTCGTCACCGTCAGCGGCATGAAGAACGGCGTGCTGCTGCAAGAGGTGTTTGCGCGCAAGATCTTTGCCGAAAGGGACGCCACAGCACCGTTGTCGGCGATCCAGATCACCACCGCAGCCGGCATCTG
>JANOZF010000071.1:0-18890 GCA_031429255.1 Rubrivivax sp. | reverse complement strand
CGGGTGGCGTGGTGATCGCGTCGTATGCGCTGTCGCAGATCGACAGCGAAGCCTTCGCTGCGGTGCCCTGGGCCACGGTGGTGATGGACGAGGCGCAGGCACTGAAGAACGCGGCCACCAAACGCGCCAAGTCTGCGGCCGGCCTGCAGGCCGGCTTCAGGCTGGCACTGACCGGCACGCCGGTGGAAAACCGGCTGTCCGACCTGTGGTCGATCATGAACCTGATCAACCCCGGCTTGCTGGGCAGCGCCAACCGCTTTGCCGAACGCTTTGCCGGCCCCATCGAGCGCGACCGCGACGAGGCCACGCGCCAGCGGCTGCGCCGCATCTGCAGCCCCTTCCTGCTGCGTCGCACGAAAGCGCAGGTGCTGACCGACCTGCCGCCACGCACCGAAATCGTCCACCGCGTGGAGCCCGGCCCCGAAGAGCGCGCTTTCCTGGAGGCCGCGCGCCGCGCCGCTCTGGAACGCGTGGCGCAGGCCGCCGACGCGCCGCCCGGCCAGGCCGCGTTTCACGTGCTGGCCGAGCTGACGCGGCTGCGCCGAGCCGCCTGCGACCCGCGCCTGGTGGCGCCCGAGCTGGGCATCATCGGCGCCAAGGTGCATGAATTTGAGCAGCTGGCCACGGAACTGGTGGCCGGGCGCCACAAGGCGCTGGTGTTCAGCCAGTTCACCGACTTCCTGAAGCTGCTGGGCCAGCGGCTGGACGCCGCCGGGCTGAGCTACCAGTACCTGGACGGCAGCACACCAGCGGCGCAGCGCACCGAACGCGTGGCGGCTTTCCAGCGCGGCGAAGGCGACCTGTTCCTGATCAGCCTGAAGGCCGGCGGCTTTGGCCTGAACCTGACCGCAGCCGACTACGTGATCATCGTCGACCCGTGGTGGAACCCGGCCGCCGAAGACCAGGCGCTGGGCCGCGCGCACCGCATCGGGCAGCAGCGGCCGGTGACGGTTTACCGGCTGGTCACCGCAGGCTCGGTGGAAGAAAAGATCATCGAGCTGCACGGCAGCAAACGCAGCCTGGCCGATGGCATCCTGGAGGGCCAGGACCAGGGCAAACCCATCGGCGCCGAAGAGCTCAGTGCGCTGCTGCGCGAGCCGTGACGCGCCCGGCCACCACCACGCGCCGCAGCAGGAACAGCACCACGCTGAGGTTCACCAGGTTCCACAGCACGCCGTTGACGAACGCGGCTTCATAGGAGCCGGTGAGGTCGAACACCTTGCCCGACATCCAGCCGCCCAGCGCCATGCCCAGCAGCGTGGCCATCAGCACCGTGCCCACGCGGGCGCCGGCCTCGGCGGGTGGAAAGTGCTCGCGCACGATGATCGCGTAGCTGGGCACGATGCCGCCCTGGAACAGGCCGAACAGCGCCGAGATCAGGTACAGCGACACCAGGCCGTTGAAGGGGATGAACAGCAGCAGCGCCAGCCCCTGCAGCACCGAGCCCAGCAGCAGCGTGCGGATGCCACCGATGCGGTCGCAGATGAGGCCCGACACGATGCGGCTGACGATGCCGCAGGCCAGCATCAGCGACAGCATCTCGGCGCCGCGCGCGGCGCCGAAGCCCAGGTCGGCACAGTAGGCCACGATGTGCACCTGCGGCATCGCCATGGCCACGCAACAGGCCACGCCGGCCAGGCACAGCAGCGCCTGCGCCGTGTTCATGCTCAAGCCGAAGGGCCGTGTTGAAGGCGCCGCGCCGTGGCGGTGCACGCCTGCCGCCGCGGCCTGAACCGCCGGCGGGCGGGGCCGCATGCACAGCGCCAGCAGCGGAATGGTGACGGCGCAGAACACCGCCAGCGCCCCATAGGCCGTGCGCCAGCCGTGGCTTTGTACCACCTGCTGCACCAGCGGCGGCCACAGCGCGCCAGCCAGATAGTTGCCACTGGCACAGATGGCCACCGCGATGCCGCGCCGGCGCACGAACCACAGCGAGGTGTCGGCCACCAGCGGCGCAAAGGTGGTGGAACTGCCGAACAGGCCCAGCAGCACACCATGCGACAACGCGAACCACACGATGTTGGTCGAGGCGGCGGCGGCGGCAAAGCCCAGCCCCAGACCGGCAGCGCCGATCATCAGCGGCCACACCACGCCGCGCTGGTCGGCCAGCTTGCCCATCCAGATGCCACCCAGCCCGAAGCCCACCATCATCAGCGTGTAGGGCAGCGACGCGTCGGACCGGCTGGTGCCGAATTCGGCCTGCACCGCGGGCAGCACCACCGCCACCACGTACATGGCGCTGGAGCCGATGGTCATCAGCGCCAGCGTGCACAGCAGCCGAACCCAGGCGTACCGGCTGTCGGCGGCGTGCCGGGCGTCGGTGGCGGTCGGCGACGCGTGGTCGGGCAACTCGGTATTCATGTCGGCTCCTGCGCCTGTTGCACCATCCAGCGGGCCAGCGCGGCCACCGCCGGCCGGCCCTTGGCGGCCGCCTCCACCACCAGGAAGTAGGCGCGCCGCGACGAAGTGGCGCCGCTGAACGGCGTCACCAGCTGGCGCTTGCGAAGCAATGCGTCCACCAGCGGGCGCCGGCCCAATGCCACGCCCTGGCCGGCCAGCGCCGCGGTGATCACTTCGCTGTAGCTGTTGAAGCTCAACACCGACAGGGCCTGCAGCTGGCCGACACCGGCCGCCTGCAGCCAGGTGCCCCATTCCAGCGGCATGCCCGAGCCCGGCGTGGCCGTGATCTGCAGCAGCGTGTGCGCCTGCAGGTCTGCAGGCTGCACCAGAGGCGGCCCGCCTTTGCGCCGCTGCAGCGCGGGGCTGCACACCGGCTGCAGGGCCTCGGCAAACAGCTGCTTGCCTTCGGAGTGGTTCGACGGCAGGTAGCGCACGGCGATGTCGAAGCCCTCCGAAGCCAGGTCGCGCAGGTCCAGCGAGGTGTCGATGCGCACGTCGATGCCGGGATGCGCGCGCGTGAAGACGGGCAGGCGCGGAATCAGCCAAAGCGACGCCAGCCCGGGCGTGGTGGTCACCGACAACACCTCGCGGCCCAAGGGCGCGCGTATCTGCTGCAGCGTCTGGCGCAGCTGCATCAGCACCGTGGCACAGCTGGCGTGCAGCCGCAGGCCGGCGTCGGTGAGCACCAGCGAGCGGTGGGCGCGCGTGAAGAGCGGCATGCCGATTTCCGTTTCCAGCGCCCGCATCTGGCGGCTCATGGCCGACTGCGTGACGTGGCGCTCGGCTGCGGCGCGCGTGAACGACAGGTGGCGTGCCGCGGCCTCGAAAGAAACCAGCAAGTCCAGCGGCGGAAGGCGTTGTACAGATCGGTTTTGCATGCGTGCAGGGAATGCCAGAGATGCCAATTCATCGTTTGTGTCCGGGCCCGGACGGCTTCATGATTGGCTCACAGACAACCCCCTATCAGCCCCCGTGTTTGCACCCCCTTCAAGTGATCCGGGCGCATGCCAGAGGCCCACCCCGGAGAACCCCATCATGCACATCGACACCGCCCGCGCCACCCTGCCCATCGCCCCCGGACACAGTGCGCGCCTTGAAAACGCCCGCGGCACCCGGCTGCGCGTGCGCAGCGGCACGGCCTGGATCACGCTGGACAAGGACCGCCGCGACATCGTGCTGGAAGCCGGCGAGGCCTACACCGTCGACTCCGACGCGCGCCTGGTCATCGGCGCGCTGCCGCAGCAGCAGTGCCTGCTGATGGACGTGTTCAGCCCGGCGGCGCAGGGCGCGCGGGCGTCAGGCCGGACGGACTACCGCGCCTGGATGGCCAGCTTGGTGAAGAACTGGTGGATGCCCGCGTCGCCCATGGTGCGCGCGTCAGCCAGTTCGCCAGCCTGGCTGGCATAGACCACCTGCCCGGTGGTCGACAGCAAGGCCACGGCCGGAATGCCGGCCTTCAGCGGCACGCCATAGCGGGCGGCGATGTCGGTGTTGCGGTCGAAACGCCCGACGTTGACCTTCACGACCCTGAAGCGCTGCGCCATCAGCGGCGCCACGCTGCCGGTCTTGAACGCCAGGTCCAGCACCTTGCAGTCGCCACACCAGTTGGCGCCAAACACCACCAGCAGCGGCACCCGCGCCTGAGCGGCGTCCGCCAGCGCTTGCTCGATCTGCTGCTTGGCGTCGGCGGTTTCGTCATACGGTCCGGTGCTCTGCGCCGCGGCGGCGAAGACGGCACCGCACAGCAAGGTGGCAAGGCTCAGGCGGCGGGTCTGCAGGTTCATGGCGGGGCTCGGTTGGAGGTGGCAGAGGCGGGTTGGAGCATCTGGGACTTGGGCAGCGGCTGTGCCGGCACGTTGGCCGTTGGTCCGGTGTGGCGGTGGTACCGCGGCGCGGTGCTTCGCTTCAGCGCCGCACCACGCCACCGCGGGGTTGCGCGGCATCGTCCCAGCCGGGACCATCGAACCAGGCGCCGCCCTGCATGGCATCACGGAGCATCGGCAGCGCGTCCAGGCCCCAGAAGTGGCGCCCCTGCAGGCTGACCGTGGGCACGCCAAACAGGCCATCGGACACGGCCTGCTCAGTGAGGGCACGCAACTCGGCCTTCACGTCGTCGCCATCGGGGTCGCGCGCCGGCGCCAGCTGTTCACGCAGGGCCGCCAGGCGTGCCGGGTCGTTGGCATCGCCACCGCCCTGCCAGACATGGGCCAGCACGGCTTCGACCACACGTCGGTTGGGCCCGGCCGCCAGCGCCAGGCGCAGCAGCGGCAGCGGGTTGAAGGGGTGCTGCAACGGCGTCTGCATCGCAATGCCGTGCTGCTGCGCCAGCCAGTGCACATGGCGAAAGGTCCAGGCCCGCTTGGGATCGATCTCGGCCGGTCCCTTATGGCCCCAGTGTTTCAGCAGCCCGGCGAACAGCACCGGGCGGTATTCAACCTCGTAGCTGCAGCCCACCAGTGCTTCGGGCAGGCGGTGAAACGCCAGGTAGACAAAGGGCGAGATGGGGTCGAAGTGGAAGACGAGGTGTTTCATGGCGGCGAGTGGTCGGGCGCAAGGGAGCTCGAAGCGAGCGGTTTTTGTTGGGCTGAAGCGGACTGGAGTGGCACGCTGCAGCCCGGTTCAGGATGCTGATGATGCCGTGCGGTGCGGTACCAGCACCACCGGCGCCTCCCCCGCGGCCTGCAGCCGGCGCCAGGTGTCGCGCCGGCTTTCGAGCATGGACCAGACCGCGCTCTTTTGTTGCTCGTCCAGCCGGCTCCAGCCCGCAATCTCGTCCAGCGTGCGCAGGCAACCGGCGCACCAGCCGGTGGCCGCATGCATCTGGCAAATGTTGATGCAGGGGCTCGTGACAGGGGTGTTCACGGTGCGGGCTCGGCAATGGTGCCCGCGCCGCCCGGCTCGGCGCCCGCTCGGGCCACCTCACCTTGCGATGGCAGCGCGCCGGCGGTCGACAGCGCCGCGGTCTGCACCACATCAGCCACCGGCGCGCCGGTCAGCGCCGCCAGCTGCTGCGGCGACAACCTGAACACCCCGTTCGGGTGGCCGGCCGCGGCCCAAATCTCGTCGAAGCGGAACAGCTCGCGGTCGAGCAGCGTCACCGGCTTCTCGCTGTGCGCCAGCGGCGCCACGCCGCCAATGGAGAAGCCGGTGCGTGCCTTGACGAAGTCGGCGTCGGCACGGCCCAGCGTGCCGGTGAGGGCTGCGACGCGCTCTTCGTCGACGCGGCGGTCGCCCGAGGTCACCACCAGCACCGCGGCGTTGTCGGCCTTGCGGCGAAAGACCACGCTCTTGGCAATCTGCGCCACCGTCACGCCCAGCGCGTCGGCCGCCTCTTGCGCGGTGCGCGCCGGAACGTCCAGCCAGCGCGGTGCGTGCGGGTGCCCCAGGGCCTGCAACGCCAGCGCCACCCGGGTATAGCCCTCCGGGCGCACCGGGGCGGTGGCTTCGACACTCATGCCGGCTGCCCGACCATGGCCACCGCCACACCGCGCTTGGCCAGCAGCGCACGCGCCACGCGCGACACCGGGGCCCGACCCAGCACCTGGCTGATGGCGGCGCCAGCGTCCACCAGTGCGTCCAGGTCCAGGCCGGTGTGGATGCCCATGCCATGCAGCATGAAGACCAGGTCTTCGGTGGCCACGTTGCCGGTAGCGCCCTTGGCGTAAGGGCAGCCCCCCAGGCCGGCGATGCTGCTGTCGAAGGTGTGCACGCCCATCTGCAGGCAGGCCAGCACATTGGCCAGCGCCTGGCCATAGGTGTCGTGGAAATGGCCGCTCACTTCCACCAGCGGAAAGTGGCGCAGCGCGCGCTCCATCGCCGCGTGCACGCGCAGCGGCGTGCCCACACCGATGGTGTCGGCAATGCCGCAGTGGTCGACGCCTATGCCCTTCAGCAGCTTGACCACATGCTCCACCTCGTCGGCCGAGACCTCACCCTGGTAGGGGCAACCCACTGCGCAGGAAACGGCGGAACGCACCTTCAGACCGGCCTGGTGGGCTGCGGCCACCACGGGCGCGAAGCGCTCCACGCTCTGCGCGATGCTGCAGTTGATGTTGCGCTGGCTGAACGCCTCGCTGGCGGCCGCAAACACCACCACTTCGTCGGGCCACTGTGCGCGCGGCGCGGCCAGCGCGGCTTCCAGGCCTTTCATGTTCGGTGTCAGCACGCTGTAGCGCACGCCGGGCTGGCGCTGCACGCCGGCCATCACCGCCGCGTTGTCGGCCATCTGCGGCACCCACTTGGGGCTGACGAAGCTGGTGACCTCGATCTCGCGGCAGCCAGCCGCCTGCAGCCGGTGCACGAGTTCGATCTTGTGCGCAGCGGCCACGGGCAGCGCCTCGTTTTGCAGGCCGTCTCGGGGACCGACTTCGACCAGGGTGACGTGGGTGGGGAGCATGGCGTAGCCTCTCTGTGCACGAGCCAGCACCGCAGGCCGCGCCCGAACTGTAGCGGGGTCTGGCCTGCCGCGGCCGGGTGGGGGCAAGTGCCACCGCGGCTTCACCGGTGGCTGGACAGGGCACACTGCTGTCTGAACCGTCGCAAACCCGTCGCCACCAAGGCTGCACGGGCCAGCAACACCCGCTGTTAGCATGAAACGAAAGAGCAAGGAAGCACCGTGCAGACCCCTTACCAGCTGTTCAGCACCGACCCGGCGAAAGCGCCGCGGGCACGGCCCCGGCGGCCGTTCGGGGCCCGTTGGGCCGCGCTGATGATGGCCGGGTTGACAGCGGCACTGGTGGCCGCCTGTGGCGGTGGTGATGGTATCGAGGCTGCTCCTGCGCCCACCGCGCTGCCCGTCAGCCTGGCGCCCCAGGTGCCGCAGGCGGTGCAACAGTCCGGCAGCGCGGTGGCCTTCGACGCCGGCGTGGCCGACCCGGCACGGACGCTGCGCTACGAATGGCAGTTTGGCGACGGCAGCAGCAGCGCCACCGCGTCGACCAGCCACGCCTACGAGGCACCCGGCGCCTACAGCGTGCAACTCACGGTGACCAATGAGGTGGGCGAGGTGCGCAGCGCACAGACCACCGTCACGGTGGCCGACCTGGCCCTGGCGCAGGGCCGTCTGTGCAACGGTGGCACGGCATCGGGTTGGTGCTGGCAGCGGCCGCTGCCGCAGGGCAACACGGTGGCCGAGATCGCCATCACCGACAGCGGCCGAGGCTGGGCGGTGGGCGAGGCGGGCACGCTGCTCACCACCGCCGACCACGGCACCACCTGGGCGCCACAGCGCGCGCCGACCGAACAAGACCTGGTGAAAGTGGTGGCCGTCAGCGCCCAGGTGGCCTGGGCCGCGGCACAGAACGGCGAACTGCTGGTCACCAGCGACGGCGGCGCGCAGTGGCGCTCGGTGAGCCTGGGCAACAACGAAACCGTGCAGTCGCTGGGCGCCAGCAGCGCCAGCACGGCCTGGGTGCAGGCCAACTCCGGCTACCGCTACGCCACCACCGACGGCGGTTCCCGCTGGCGCCGCAGCACGCCCCCGAACGACGTCTCTGGCAACACCTTGTCGGCCGCCGATGGCAGCGTGTGGGTGCTGCCCGGTTATGCCTATCTCAATGACACCACCAGCTACGGCATGCGCTGGGCGCGCAGCACCGACGACGGTGCCAGCTGGGTGCAGGGCAACATGCCGCCGCTGGCTTCGGGGCTGAACCGCAGCACGGCGTCGATGCAGGTGTTCAGCGCCAGTCACGCCTTGCTGATGACGAACGACTCGGGTTACGAGAACAGCAACACCACCGGCAACTACGTGACACGCACAGCGCTGTGGCGCAGCGTCGATGGCGGTACCAGCTGGCAGCCGGTGAACCGGGCGCCCGGCGACGACAACTATGGCAGCACCGGCTACCAGATGTTCAGCGCCAATGGTCTGCTGGCGCAGACATCGAACAACAGGGTGTTCCTGAGCACCGATGCGGGCGGCAGCTGGGCCGCGGTGCCGCTGCCGGCCGAATTCAACGGCGCCGTCGCCTTGCAGCGCGCGCAGCAGCTGGGCGACGCCCGCCTGCTGCTGTCCACCTTCTCGGGCCGCAGCTGGTACACACGCAACCGCGGTACCACCTGGGCCGAACTGCGCGCCGGCGGTGGCCTGGGGCTGCCTGCGATGAGCAGCGTGTCGTTCTTCGACCGCCGCGAAGGTTTGGTGATGGCCCGCGACGGCAGCAGCGCACGCACCACCGACGGCGGGCAGACCTGGGTCACCAGCACGCCCAACGACGCCAACGGCGCCTATGGCTACGGCTGGCGACAGGCGCGCTTCCTGCCCGGCACCGACGTCGGCTGGGTGATGTCGGACACCAGCACCATCTTTCGCAGCACCGACCGCGGCCGCACCTGGAGCGCACCGCTGCCGCAGACCAGCGCCGTGATGGTGGGCTTGAGCGACTTCCACTTCATCGACGCACAGCGCGGCTGGGCCGTCAGCAACCTGAGCTACGGTGAACAGGGCACCATTTTCCGCAGCACCAACGGTGGGCTGAGCTGGCAGGCCATTGCCGGCACAGGCGGCTACGGCAACCTGAGCGCCGTGCGCTTTGCTGCCGACGGCCAAAACGGCGTCGCCCTGGGCGGCAACGGCTTTGCCTTCGTCACCAGCGACGGCGGTGGCACCTGGGCCCCGCACAGCCTGGGCGGCAGCGTCACCCTGCGGCGGGCCGTGTTCATGAACGACGGCACCACCGTCTTCGCCGTGGGCGATGGCGGCGTGGTGATGCGCAGCCCCGACAAGGGCCGTACCTGGCGTCGCATGGCCACGCCCACCGACCACAACCTGAACGACCTGCTGTTCACCTCCAGCCTGCGTGGCTGGGCCGTGGGCGACCAGGGCACGTTGCTGAAGACCAGCGACGGCGGCCAGAGCTGGACGGCACAGACCACCGGCACCCGCGCCAGCCTGCAGGGCCTGCAGTTCCTGGACGACAGCACCGGCTGGGTGGTGGGCAACAACGGCACCATCCTGGTTACCGTCAGCGGCGGCAGCTGACGCGGCGGCGGCCTGCGCCGCCGGTCCGCCAGCGGGGTCAGGCCTGGGCCAGCCGCAGCAGTTCGCCGCCCTCGGCCACCTGGTCACCCACGCCGTACAACAGTTCCTGCACCACGCCGTCGTGGGGCGCGCTGATGGTGTGTTCCATCTTCATCGCCTCCATCACCGCCAACGGCTGGCCGCGTTTCACCACGTCACCCGCCTGAGCCAGGAACGACACCACCTTGCCGGGCATGGGTGCCGTCAGGCGCCCGCCAGACCCCGCCGCATCGGCCGCGTGGGCCAGCGGGTCGGTTTCGGTGAGCAGCGCCATGCCGGCGTCGGCAAAGACGGCATAACGCTCACCTTGCGCATACACGGCCAGCGTATGGCGCTGGCTGCCGAGCTGTACGTCATGGGTGTTGGGGCCCAGCAGACGCGACGAGAAGACATGCCGCTGGGCTGCTGGTTCGCCCTTTTCACCCGGGCCCAGCTGCAGCACCGTGGCGCCGTCGTGCAGTCGTTGCAGCACGGCCACCAAAGGCTGGCCCTGCAGCTGCAAGTCCAGCCGCCGCTGCGCGCCGCCGTGCATGCGCCAGCCGTCGCGGCGCGACCACGGGTCGGCGTCTTCCAGCGCCGTCTCGGCCGTCAGGCGGTGCGCGGCCACGCCCGCGGCGGCCAGCTCGGCGGCCAGGGGCGGCGCCTCGAACAACGCTGCGTGTTCGCGTTCGATCAACGCGGTGTCGAGGTCGGCAGTGGCAAAGGCGTGGCTGCTCAGCACGCGGCGCAGGAAGGCCACGTTGGTGTGCAGGCCGACGATGTGCGTGGCTTGCAGCGCCGCACCGAGCCGGGCCAGGGCCTGGCCACGGTCTTCACCCCAGACGATGAGCTTGGCGATCATCGAGTCGTAGTGCGGGCTGATGGCGTCACCTTCACCCACCCCACTGTCCACGCGCGGCAGCAAGTCGCTGCGCTCGAAGCTGACATGCGCCGGCCAGCGCGCCACCTGCAGCGTGCCGGTGGCGGGCAGGAAATTGGCGTCGGGGTTCTCGGCGCAGATGCGCGCCTCGATGGCGTGGCCGCGCTGCGGCACCTGCTCCTGCGTCAGCGGCAGCGGCTGGCCGGCAGCGATGCGCAACTGCCACTCAACCAGGTCCAGCCCGGTGACGGCTTCGGTCACCGGGTGCTCCACCTGCAGCCGCGTGTTCATCTCCATGAAGTAGGCCTGGATGTCCCCGTCGGCCCCTTCTTCGGCCACGAATTCCACGGTGCCGGCGCCCACGTAGCCCACGGCCTTCGCCGCGGCCACCGCAGCCGCACCCATCTGCGCACGGCGCGCCGGCGTCAGGCCGGGCGCGGGCGATTCTTCCAGCACCTTCTGGTGGCGGCGCTGCACGGAGCAGTCACGTTCGTGCAGGTGGATGACGTGGCCGTAGCTGTCGCCGAAGACCTGGATCTCGATGTGGCGCGGACGGGTGACGTAGCGCTCCACCAGCACATGGTCGTCGCCAAAGCTGGCCTTGGCTTCGCGCTGGCACGACTGCAGGGCGCTGGCAAAGTCTTCGGCCCGGTCGACGCGGCGCATGCCTTTGCCGCCGCCACCGGCGCTGGCCTTGATGAGCACCGGGTAGCCGATGCGCGCCGCCTGCGCAGCCAGGAAGGCCGGCTCGTTGTTGTCGCCGTGGTAACCCGGTACCAGCGGCACACCGGCCTTTTCCATCAGCGCCTTGGCCGCACTCTTGCTGCCCATGGCCGCAATGGCCGAAGCCGGCGGGCCGATGAAGACCAGGCCCTTGTCGGCACAGGCCTGCGCAAAGGCCTGGTTCTCGCTCAGGAACCCGTAGCCGGGATGGATGGCCTGCGCACCGGTGGCCAGCGCCGCGTCGATGATGCGCTGCCACTGCAAGTAACTTTCGCGCGGTGCATTGCCGCCCACGTGCACGGCCTCGTCGCAGGCACGCACGTGGCGCGCGTGGGCGTCGGCGTCGGAATACACGGCCACCGTGCGCACCCCCATGCGGCGTGCAGTAGCGGCCACGCGGCAGGCGATCTCCCCGCGGTTGGCAATCAGGATCTTCTTGAACATGTTGTCTGCCTTGCGCGTTGGTTGCGTTGGAATTCGATAGCGGCACCCGCAATGGAGGGCTTCAGGCCATGGCCGGCTGCGCGCCCGACAGGCGCCTAATCAAGCCGCGCAAGAATTTGAACAGCACCACCACCACCACCAGCGCGGTGAGCACCAGCACCGCCAGCACCGGCCAGAACCAGATCGGGTGCTCGTAAGCCAGCCACAGAACAGCCGGCACCGCGGCGTCGCCCATCAGTGACAACGCGATGTTGGAAAACGGCTCCGGGCTGGTGTTGGCCGCGGCGCGCGTGGTGGCTTTGGCCGCGTGTGAGGTCGCCGCCAACGTGCCGCCGGCCAGCGCCGCCACCAGCGCCCACACCTGGCTGTCGGCACCGGTGGCGCCGCTGAGCGCGCCGAAGGCCAGCGCCGCACCGGCCGGTATGCGGATGAAGGTGTGGATGCTGTCCCACACGGTGTCCACGCCGGGCACCTTGTCGGCCAGGAACTCCACCGCCAGCATCAGGAAACTGACCCCCATCACCACCGGGTTGGACAGCAGTTGCAGACCCGGGGGCAGCGGTATCCAGCCCATGGTGCCGGCAGCGCCGGTCAGGAACACCACCAGGTACAGGCGCATGCCACTGGCCCAGCCCAGCGCCGCCGCCATGGCCGCCAGATGCCCCATGTCCCATTGCGCCAAGCCCGCGGCACTGGCCGCACCCGCAGCAGCGCTGGCCACCACCGCACCCGCGCCCGAAGCCGCCATCACCGCGGCCTTGGCAGCCACACCGGCGGCGGCGCTGGCGGCGGCGGCCACGCCAGCCACTTGCTCGGCTACCTTGTCGGCCATCGGCCCGCTGAACGGGCCGGCGACCGTGCCCCCAACCGTGCCCGCAACGGAGACGGCCACCTGCGTGGCCTTGTCGACCGCCGCGCCCACCGTGCCCGCCAGTTCGTTCAGCGCCACGAGGGTTCCCGTTTCTGCAGGAAGGCCTGCACGCCTTCACGCCCTTCGTCGCCCACACGGATGTCGGCGATGCGCCGCGCCGTGTCCTGCCGCAGCGCCGGCGTAATGGCCTGGCCCGCCACGTCCTGCACCAAGCGCTTGCACGCCCGCAGCGCCTGCGGCCCGTTGGTCACCAGCGCGGCGACGATCTCGGCGACCTTGATGTCCAGCGCCTCGGGCGCGACGACCTCGTGCACGAAACCCAGACCCTGGGCTTGCTCGGCGCTGAACTTTTCGGCAGTGACAAAGTAGCGCCTGCAGGCCTGTTCACCCAGGGCACGCACCACGTAAGGGCCGATGGTGGCCGGCAGCAGGCCCAGCCGCGCTTCGCTCAGACAGAAGTTGGCGCCCTGCGCGGCCACCAGAACGTCACACACGGCAGCCAGGCCCATGCCGCCGGCATAGCAGTCGCCCTGTATGCGGCCGATGATGGGCACCGGGCAGCTGTACAGGGTCCACAGCATCTCGGCCAGGCGCGCGGCGTCAGCCTGGTTGTCTTGCCAGCTGTAGCCGGCCATGGACTTCATCCACGACAGGTCGGCCCCGGCACAGAAGGCCTTGCCGTGGGCACCCAGCACGATGGCGCGCAGGCTGGTGTCGGCGCCCAGTTCGGTGAACGCCGCCGTCAGCTCGGAAATGACGCCGTCGTTGAAGGCGTTGCGCACCTCGGGGCGGTTCAGCCAGATCTCGGCCACCCTGCCGCCCTGCAGGCCGGTGGCGTGGCGGCGGATGTCGAGGGTGGCGGTGTTCATGGGGCGTCTTTCTCTTCGATCAGCATGGCCACCAGATCCAGCACCGGGCAGGGCTGGCCCAAGAGCGTGAGTGCGGCGGTGATCTGCGCCCGGTGGTGGGTGCCGTGGTTGAACACATGCGCCAGTGTGGCGGCAAAAGGCAGACTCAAGGCCCGCCCATCGGTACGGCGGTAGCTCAGCTCGCCCTGCAGTTGCTTTTCGTTCACCGTTTCCAGCCAGGGCTGCCAGCGGGCTGCACCCTCTTGCAGCCGCCGCGCCAGCTGGGCGCGGTCGGGTTCGATTTCCGCATCGAGCGCGGTGATGCCCGACGTGCCGCCGGCAAAGCGCCTGAACCACAGTTCATGCTCAGCCAGCAACAGGTGGTTCAGCGTGCCGTGCACACTTTTGAAGAACAGGCCGACATCACGGCGCCAGGCCTCTTCGGGCAGGGATTCAAGGGCCGCGCACAGGCGCCTTGTCGCCCACAGGTTGTAGCGCGCCAGGGTCTGCAACTGGCCGCGCAAGGCCGAATGAAGCAGCCACTTGCGCAGCACCACCGAGCGGTAGGTCTTGCCCGGCCACTGCATGTAGCCCAAGGGCGTGTAGCCCAGGCGCTGATACAGCGCAGTCAACTCGGTCGCCGGTTCGGCGGTGTCCAGCGCGATGGATGCAAAGCCTCTTTCGCGCGCCCACTGTTCGCTGGCAGCCACCAACTGGCGGCCGATGCCCAGGCGCTGGTAGGCCGGGTCGACACCGAACTGCTGGAAGTGGGCAATGTCGGGGTCGCGGTACCAGGGACTGTGCGCACCGTTGCCCACTTCATTTTCGTCGTAGGGGCCGCAGGCGGTGACGGTGCCCACCAGCACGCCCCCCACCTCGGCCACGAAGCACTGGCCGTCGGCGCAGCGCCTGCGCGTGGTTTCCAGGTCCTGCGTGGCAGCGGTGAAGTTCAGGCCTCGCGCCAGCAGGTCTGCGTAGGACCGGTTGAGCATCTCCGTCAAAAGCACAAGCGAATCGCGTGAAGCCAGCGCGCGCACGGTGACGGTCTCGGCTGGGGTGCTGATTCGCTGGTCCATGGGTGGGGGGCTGGGGAGCTGGGTGCGGGCGAGCGTGGCACAGGTCCGGCGCGGGTTCAGTAGCGCTTGGCCGCTTCGTCCAGCATCACCTCGGTGGCACCGCCGCCGATGGCCAGCACGCGCGCGTCGCGCCACAGGCGTTCGATGGGCGTGCCGGTCATGAAACCCATGCCCCCGTGGAGTTGCTGGCAGCCGTAGGTCACCTCGTTGACCAGTTCGCCAGTCAGCGCCTTCAGCAACGAGACGTCCTGCACGATGTCATGGCCCTGCGCCACGCGCCATGCGCAGTGGTACAGGTACTGGCGCGCGGCGCGTGTCTTGGCGTCGAGCATGGCGATCTTCTGTCGCACCGACTGCTTGGCCCACAGGGTGTCGCCAAATGCCTGGCGCGTCCTCACATGCTCCAGCGTCAAGGCCAGAGCCTGCGTGCAGGTGGCCACGGCCATGGCGCCCAGCGCAATGCGTTCGGTCTGGAAGTTCTTCATCACGGCGTGAAAGCCGCGGTCTTGTTCGCCCAGCAGGTGGCCCGCCGGCACGCGGCAGTCTTCGAAAAAGAGTTCGGCAGTGTCGCTGGCGCGCCAGCCGGTCTTGTCCAGCGTGCGGCCCACGCGCAGGCCCGGCGTGCCTTTTTCCACCGCAAAGATACTGATGGCATGGCGCGCGCTGCCGGTGCGCGCGGCCACGAAGTAGAGGTCGGCATGCACGCCATTGGTGATGAAGATCTTGCTGCCGTTGATGACCCAGTGCGGGCCTTCGCGCCGCGCCGAAGCCTCCAGTCCCGCGCCGCCTTCAAGGCGGGCGTGGGTGCGCAGGCCCGCCACGTCAGAGCCCGCACCAGGCTCGGTGATGGCCACCGCGGTGATGCTGCGGCCGCTGGTGATGCCCGGCATCCAGCGTGCCTTCTGCTCCGGTGTGCCGGCGTGGTGCAGGTGCGGGCCGGCCATGTCGGTGTGCACCAGCACCGTGATCACGAAGCCCGCGCAACTGCTTTGCGACAGCGCTTCGGCAAACACCAGGTTGGTCAGCGCGTCGGCGCCACCGCCGCCATAGGCCGGCTCGAAGGCCAGCCCCAGCAGCCCGGCATCGCCCATGCGGCGCAGCACCGCGCGCGGCACCATGCCTTCGCGCTCCCAGGCGTCGACATGAGGTTCCACCTCGCGCTGCAGGAAGCGCGCCACCTGGTCGCGCAGCAGTTCGTGGTCGGGGTTGAGGTAGGCCGATTCCATGGGCATGGCTTTGGGTTTCAGTGCGCAAAACCGCGCAGGCCGCGCAGCGTTTCGAAGGCGGTGAAATCGCGGTCCCGGTGCAACAGCAGGTAATCGCGTTCTATGCAGAAAGCAGCCACCAGCACATCGATGCTGCTGCGCACAGTGACACCGGCGCGGCGCAGGTCGCGGTAGTGGTGCACGGCCTGCAAACACAGGGCGACGCTGCCTGTGGCTTCCACGGCCAAGCTCAACAGCAGCGCTTCGGCCTGGCGCCGCTCGCGTTCACCGCGGAAACCGCGCAACACCTCAAAAAGCACGAGGTCGGGCACCACGATGCGGGTTTCACCGTCCTGCAGCAAGCGGCGCAGCACATCACGGGCCGGGTTGGGCTGTCCGTTGAAGAAGTCGATCCAGACCGATGAATCAACGACCAGCACGGCGCTTGCCTGCGTAGGCCTTGGTCGCGGGCTCCTGCAAGGTGGCCGCAGCACCGGCATCAGCTTCGGGTTTGGTCCAGTCGATGGACTCGTTGCCTTCCCACTTCAGCTTGCCTTCCCACTTCAGTATTTCGCGGTAGGCGGCCTGTCTCTTCAGCAGTTTCAGGCCTGCCTCGACCGCGTCTTTCTTGGTGACGTACGGGCCGGCGGCCATGGCGCCTGCCATCAATTCATCATCAATGTCGATATTGGTGCGCATGATGTGTGTGAAATCAGAAATGTGCACACATCGTACACTACATGCGGAAAACGCCGAACTTCGGGCTTTCCGGAATGTGCGCGTTCAAGCTGGCGCTCAAGCCCAGCGCCAGCACGCGGCGCGTGTCGGCGGGGTCGATGACACCGTCGTCCCACAGGCGCGCGCTGGCGTAGTAGGGGTGCGCCTGATGCGCAAACTGGTCCAGGATGGGCTGCTTGAACGCGGCTTCTTCTTCCCCGCTCCACTGCCCGCCCTTGCCTTCGATGCCGTCGCGCTTGACGGTGGCCAGCACGGCAGCAGCCTGTTCGCCGCCCATCACGCCGATGCGCGCGTTGGGCCACATCCACAGGAAGCGCGGGCTGTAGGCGCGGCCGCACATGCCGTAGTTGCCGGCGCCGAAGCTGCCGCCGATGATGATGGTGAACTTCGGCACCGTGGCCGTGGCCACCGCCGTGACCATCTTGGCGCCGTGCTTGGCAATGCCTTCGGCTTCGTACTTGCGGCCCACCATGAAGCCGGTGATGTTCTGCAGGAAGACCAGCGGCACGCGGCGCTGGCAGCACAGCTCGATGAAGTGCGCGGCCTTCATCGAGCTTTCAGAAAAGAGCACGCCGTTGTTGGCGATGATGCCCACTGGCATGCCTTCGATGTGCGCAAAACCGGTGACCAGCGTGGCGCCGTAGCGGGCCTTGAATTCGTCGAACTCCGAGCCGTCGACGATGCGCGCAATGATTTCGCGCACGTCGTAGGGCTTGCGCGGGTCGTTGGGTATCACGCCATGCAATTCCGCAGCGTCGAACAACGGCGGACGCGGCGGCACCAGTTTCAGCTGTTCGGGCTTGCGCCGGTTCAGGTTGGCCACGCTGGCGCGCGCGATGGCCAGCGCGTGCAGGTCGTTTTCGGCCAGATGGTCGGCCACGCCCGACAGGCGCGTGTGCACGTCGCCGCCGCCCAGGTCTTCGGCGCTGACGATTTCGCCTATCGCCGCCTTCACCAGCGGCGGCCCGGCCAGGAAGATGGTGCCCTGGTTCTTCACGATGATGGTCTCGTCGCTCATCGCCGGCACGTAGGCGCCACCGGCCGTGCACGAACCCATCACCACGGCGATCTGCGGAATGCCCTGCGCCGACAGGTTGGCCTGGTTGTAGAAGATGCGACCGAAATGGTCGCGGTCGGGAAACACGTCGTCCTGGTTGGGCAGGTTGGCGCCACCGCTGTCCACCAGATAGACGCAGGGCAGGCCGTTTTGCTGCGCCACCTCCTGCGCGCGCAGGTGCTTCTTCACCGTCATCGGGTAGTAGGTGCCACCCTTGACCGTGGCGTCGTTGCACACGATCACGCATTCCACGCCGCTGATGCGGCCAATGCCGGTGATGATGCCGGCCCCGGGTGCGGCTTCGGCCCCGGACTTGTCGAGGTACATGTTCAGCGCTGCCAGCGGCGCGATCTCGAGGAAGGGCGTGTCCGGGTCCAGCAGCATCTCCACCCGCTCTCGGGGTGGCAGCTTGCCGCGCGCCGAGTGCTTGGCGCGCGCCGCCGGCCCACCGCCCTCGGCAATGCGGGCCAGCTGGCCGTTCAGGTGCTCGACCAGCGTCTGCATCGCCGCAGCACTGGCCTTGAACTCCTCCGAGCGCGGGTTGAGTTTCGATACCAGCACGGGCATGTTGTCTCCTGAAACCTGGTGGGCGGTGGGCCGTCGATTGACGTTAACGTCAATCGGATTCTAGGCACCTGAAACGACGTGCCCGGTGGCGCCGTAGACCTGCGCCTCCAGCCACCCGGCCTGGGCCATGTCGGGCACACGCAGGTGGGCTTCGCTGGGCAGCATGAACTCGTCGAGCTGCGGCGGTGCCACCGACGTGCCCGACAGCATGGTGTGCACCTGCCCGCGATGGTGCGTCTGGTGCATGAAGAGGTGGGCCATGACGTGGGCCCCGCGGTCGTGCTGCACCCGTCCGCCGCCGCGCGGCATGGCCACGTCACGCGCGCAGGCTGTTGCGTCCAGCGCATCGGCAAAGGCCACCAGCCGCAGGTCGCTGACGCGCTGCGCGGCGGCCAGTTCAGCCAGCGTCTGCGCCGGCACGAAACGGTGCCAGACCTGGTCGGGTTCGGGCTCGGACAACAGCGCTGCCACGTAATATTGGTCCACGCCCAGGATGTGGTTCAGCGTGGCCATCAGGCTGGGGAAGAAACCGGTGCGCGGGGCATGCAGTTCAGCAGGCGCAAGCGGCGCCATCGCCGCGTGCAGGCGCTGGTTCATCAGCAGGTTGGCATGCGCCTGGATGCGCAGGTAGGCGGGCAGGTCCATGGTCGTGCGGTTCGCGGCCTTTCGGTTGGGCCGGCGTTCACCCGGGCTTGCGCCCGGCTGGGCCCGAAGCCTTTGAATCTGCAGTCTCTGAATCTGCAGTCTTCACGTGCGCGGCCTTGTCCGCAACCGGCGCTCCGGCGGCCTTCCAGGCGCTGTAGCCGCCTTCGATATGGCTCACCGCATCCACGCCCATGTCCTGCAAGGTCTTGGCAGCCAGCGCCGAACGCCAACCGGCAGCGCAGAACAGCACCAGCGGCTTGCCGGCGGCAAAAGCCTTGTGGAAGTACGGCGACTCGGGGTCGACCCAGAACTCGAGCATGCCGCGCGGCGCATGCACGGCGCCCGGAATCACGCCTTCGCGCTCCAGCTCGCGGATGTCGCGCAGGTCGACAAACAGCGGCTCGCCCGACGCATGCGCGGCGCGGGCCTGGGCCAG
>JANOZF010000070.1:0-30599 GCA_031429255.1 Rubrivivax sp. | reverse complement strand
TTGCACAGGTCTTCGGTCAGGCGCAGCAGGTTGTTGGCGTACAGCGTGCTGCTCTGCTTGGCCAGCCGGCTGGCCAGGTCGGTGTAGCCGACGATGGTCACGCCGTGCCGCACCACGGCCTGGCCCGGCACGGTCAGCTCGCAGTTGCCGCCTTGCTCGGCGGCCATGTCGACGATGACGCTGCCCGGCTTCATCGAGGCCACCATCTCGGCGGTGATGAGCTTGGGCGCCGGCTTGCCCGGAATCAGCGCCGTGGTGATGATGATGTCGACCTCGCGCGCCTGTTTGGCGTACATCTCGCGCTGCGCACGCTGGAAGCCTTCGCTCATGACCTTGGCGTAGCCGCCGCCGCCCGAACCTTCTTCTTCGTAGTCCACACCCACGAATTCGCCACCCAGCGACACCACCTGGTCGGCCACTTCGGCGCGGGTGTCGTTGGCGCGCACGATGGCGCCCAGGTTGGCTGCGGTGCCGATGGCCGCCAGGCCCGCCACGCCGGCACCGGCGATGAACACCTTGGCCGGCGGCACCTTGCCTGCGGCCGTGATCTGGCCATTGAAGAAACGCCCGAAGGCGTTGGCCGCCTCGATGACGGCGCGGTAGCCGGTGACGCCCGCTTGCGAGGTCAGCGCGTCCATCTTCTGCGCGCGGCTCAGCTGCCGCGGCAGCGCGTCGATGGCGAGAACCGTGGCGCGCCTGGCCGCCAGCTGCTGCATCAGTTCAGGGTTCTGCGCCGGCCACACGAAGCCTATGAGCATGCCGCCTTCGCGCATGCCCGCCACTTCGTCGGCGCTGGGTGGGCGCACCTTGAAGACGATGTCGGCCTTGGACCACAGGGCCTCGGCCGTGGGCAGCACCTCGGCGCCAGCGGCGCGGTAGGCGTCGTCGCTGCAGTTGGCGGCATCGCCGGCGCCGCTTTCGACGGCAACCGCAAAGCCCAGCTTGATGAGTTTTTCCACCGCCTCCGGCACGGTGGCGACGCGCTTTTCACCTGCGGCGATTTCTTTGGGGACGCCGATCAGCATAACCATGCACGCTCTCCTATTTTTTTTGGGCACAAGCCATTGAAGGTATCACAAAGGCCCCGCTTCACAGCCTATGGCAAGCCATAGGCAGAATGGCGCCCATGCAAGCCCGTTGGAGCCCAAGCGTTACCGTTGCTGCCATCGTGCACGACGGCGCGGCCGACCCTGCCACACGGCGCTACCTGCTGGTGGAAGAGCGCACGCCCGAGGGCCTGAAGCTGAACAACCCTGCCGGCCATCTGGACCCGGGCGAAACGCCCGAAGAAGGCGTGGTGCGCGAGGCGTTGGAAGAAACCGCCCGTGTCTTCACGCCCACCGCGCTGGTGGGTGTGTACCTGTCGCGTTTTGTGCGCCCGGCGACGCAGGAAGACGTCACCTACCTGCGGTTTGCCTATGCCGGCCGTGTGGGCGAAGCGCTGCCGGGCCGCGAGCTGGACAGCCCGATCGAGCGCACGCTGTGGATGACGCTGGACGAGATCCGCGCCGCCACGTCGCGTCTGCGCAGCGAGCTGGTGCTGCGCTGCGTGCTTGACCATGCCGCCGGTGTGCGGCACCCGCTGGCGCTGGTGGCCGACGATGGCACGCTGCGCGCGCCCGTCATCAAGGGTGCCGCGGCGGGTTGATCCCGGCGGCGCACGATGTGCCACTGGCCCGGCGTCACGGGCCGGGCGCCAGCCCCACCGCCGCGGGTGGGTCAGCAGCTCAGCAGCCACTGCAGCAACAAGGCCGTCACACGCTGTGGCTGTTCCCAGGTCAGCATGTGGCCGGCGCCGGGCAGCAATTCCAGCCGGGCTTGCGGCAGCAGCGCGGCCATCTCGCGCGCCACGTCGGGCGTGGTCAGGCCGTCGGCTTCACCGCAGGCCACCAGGGTGGGCACATCGATGTGGGGCAGGCCGGGGCGGCTGTCCACGCGCGCCATCACGGCGCGGTTCTGGTGGATCAGCTGCTGCGCCCCGGCGCGGTGCAGCATGTCCAGGTAGCGGCGCACCATCGCCCGGTCCCGCGTGTGCGTGGGGTGAAAGGCGAAAAAGACGTTGGCTTCCAGGATCTCGTTGGTGCGGCCCTCGGCAAACATCACGCAGGCCTCGGTGCGCAGCGCGATCAGCTCCGGTGTGTCGGGGCGGGCCGTGGTGCCCAGCAGCGCCAGCCCGCGCACGCGCTGCGGCGCCTGGCGCTGAAGCTCCAAGGCCAGCATGCCGCCCATCGAGCAGCCGGCCAACAACAGCCCGCCCTGCGCGTGCTCGGCCAGCAGCAAACGCGCCATCTCGGGCAGCGTGGCGGCGCGGGTGTGTGCCGTGCTCACCACCAGCTCGGCCTGCACCGCGTCGGCCCAGCCTTGCAGGGCCGGCAGCTGCGGCGCAAAGAGCTCGTGGTCGCAAGCCAGGCCGGGCAGCAACAAAAGGGTGGTGGGTTTCGGGGTGTTCTGGGCAGGGTGCATCGGCCGGGAGTGTGCCAGCGGTATGCTCGCCGGCATGAACAAGACCGCCACTGACATCGCCCCTTTCCACCTCGCCTTTCCGGTCGACGATCTGCCCGCAGCGCGCGCCTTCTACGGGGGCCTGATGGGCTGCCCCGAGGGCCGCAGCAGCGCCGAGTGGATCGACTTCAACCTGTTCGGCCACCAGATCGTGGCGCACCTGGCGCCGCCGCGGCCCAAGGTTTATCACAACGAAGTGGACGGCCACGACGTGCCGGTGCCGCATTTCGGCGTGGTGCTCGACTGGGACCACTTTCACGCTCTCGCCGAGCGGCTGCGCGGTCAAGGGCTGAAGTTCGTCATCGAGCCCTACATCCGCTTTGCCGGCCAGGTGGGCGAGCAGGCAACGATGTTCTTCTACGACCCCGCTGGCAACGCGCTGGAATTCAAGTCGTTCCGCGACCGCGGCCAGCTGTTTGCGAAATGACGGTGTACGCATGACGGCGGCGCCTGCTGGCGGCGGTACTTCGCTGCTGTTCATCCGCCACGGCGAAACCGACTGGAACCGCCAGCAGCGCTTCCAGGGCCAGATCGACGTGCCGTTGAACGACACGGGGCGCGCGCAGGCGTCGCGGCTGGGGCTGCGGCTGGCCCATGAACCCTTCGATGTGCTGCTCAGCAGCGATCTCTCGCGGGCGCAGCAGACGGCCGAACCGCTGGCCCGAGCCTGGGGCCTGCAGCCGCTGCCGCTGCCCGGCCTGCGTGAACAGCACTTCGGCGATTGGGAGGGGCTGGACGTGTCCACCATCAAGGCGCGCCACGGCCAGCTGTGGCCGCAGTGGCTGCAGCACGATGGCGACTTTGCGTTGCCCGGGGGCGGCGAGAGCCTGCGCCAGTTTTATGCGCGCGTGATGGCCGCCGTGCAGCACGCAGTGGCCCAGCACCCCGGCCGTCGCCTGGCGCTGGTCACGCACGGCGGTGTGCTGGACATGCTGTGGCGCCATGCGCAGGGCCTGCCCATCAGCGGGCTGCGCACCTGCGAGATTCCCAATACCGGCTTGAACCATCTGCGCTGGACGGGTGAGCGCCTGCTCATCGACAGCTGGGGCGATGCCGGCCACCTGGCAGGCTTGCCCGAGCAGGCCTCGACCGTTGCCGGTGAACGCTGACGGGGGCCGGCGCCGCATGTTGGTGGGGGCCGGCGCCGGGGCCCTGGCGGCCGGTGCTGCGGTGGTGGGCTGCAGCGGCCTTGCCGGCCCCGCACCAGGCCTCCCAGGAAGTGCAGCCGTGTCGCTCCCGGCCGACAGCGCGGCGGGCTTTCGCATGGTGGGTGAGTTCGAACCCGCGCGCACGGTGTGGCTGGGATATGACGCCGGCCATGCCGCGCTGACGGCGCAGTTGGCGGCTGCGCTGCAGCCCCATGTGGAACTGCGCATGCTGGTGCCGGAGGCGCCGCAGATCGCCGCTGCTCACGCGCTGTTCAAGGGCGCGGGCGTGGACACCGGCCGCGTGCGCTTCGATGTCGATCGCCAGGCGATTTTCTTCGTGCGCGACGCGGCTGTGTTCAGCCGCGGGCCGGCTGGGCAGCTCGGACTGGTGGACTTCCGCTGGAGCCACTATGGCCTGGCCGCCTGGTGCCAGCGCCGTTACGCCGACGACGCGCAGCGCGCCGCGCGATGCGCTGCCGTGGCCGCCGATGCCAGCCGCGAAGAACTGGACCGCAACATGGCCCGGCTGGCCGGTGCGCGGGTCTACAGCAGCAGCCTGTTCCTGGAAGGAGGGGGCATCGAGGTCAACGGCGCCGGCGTGGCATTGGTGTCGGAACCACTGGCGCAGCAGCGCAACCCCGGCATGCCGCGTGCGCAATTGCAGGCCGCGTTCGAAGCGCTGCCCGGCATCCGCAAGCTCATCTGGCTGGCCGACGGCCTGGCGAGCGACCCGCACCTGCGCAGCACCATCACCGGCAATTACGTGGCCTGGGGCACCGGTGGCCACACCGACGAGTTCGTGCGTTTTGCCGACGCGCGCACGGTGCTGCTGGCCTGGCCCGACGATGCCGACGTGGCCGCGCACCCGGTGGCGCGGCTGAACCGCCTGCGCATGCAGCGCAACTTCGACATCCTGGCGGCGGCCACCGACGCGCAGGGACTACCCTTTCGCATCATCAAGCTGCCGGTGCCGCGCAGCGTGGAGCGGCGCATCTTCCTGTCGGCCGCCGCCGACGACCGTTTTTCAGCCGACTGGACGGCTGACTTCTTTCCACCCAGCGAGCGCCGGCGCGAAGGCCAGCCGGTGATACAGCTGGCGTCCAGCAGCTACCTGAATTTCGTGGTGGCCAACGGCGTGGTGGTGGTGCCGGGCTACGAAGCGCACGGCACGCCGCGCGCGGTGGAGCAGCGGCTGCGCGGGCTGCTGCAACAGGCCTTCCCGGGTCGGCAGATCGTGTTTGTCGACGCCATCGGCGCCAACTGGGTGGGCGGCGGCCCGCACTGTGCAACGCTGAACGAGCCGCGGGTGTAGCGGCCGCCCCAGGGGCGCGGGGCCGCGGCTGCCCGCGGCGCGGTTACTTGGCCGCCAGGCCCATCTGCTTGCCCACCCGTGTGTAGACCTCGGTCTTCTCGCGCATGAAGCGCTCCATCTGGTCGGGCCCCACGTTGATGAGCTCGAAGCCGCTCTTGGCTGCCAGCTCTTTCATCTCGGGGTCGTTGTTCAACGCGGCGTACAGGTCGGCCAGCTTCTTGCGCGCTTCAGGGGGTGTGCTCTTGGGCACGCCGATGCCGCGCAGCGCGCCGTCCACCCAGTCCACACCCAGTTCCTTGAACGTGGGCACATCGGGCAGCAGCGGGTGACGCTTGTCCATGGCCACGGCCAGCGCGCGCACCTTGGTCTTGTTGTTGATGGCAAACGCGGTATAGCTCATGGCGCCGTCCACGTGCGCGCCCAGCACCGCCATCGTCATGTCGCCGGTGCCCTTGAAAGGGATGTAGTTGGTCTTCACGCCAAAGGCCGCGTTCATGCGCACATGCGCGGCGTGGTTGGCCGAGTTCTGGCCCGAGCCGCCCATGTTCAGCATGCCGGGTTTGTCTTTGGCCGCCTTGATGAAGTCGGCCCAGTTCTTGATGGCGCTTTGTTCGGGCACCACCACCGCATCGGGTGTGTAGTGAAACCAGAACACCGGTGTCACGTCATCCGCCTTGTATTGCACGGTGCCTTCCATCGGCTGCAGCACCAGGTGCGGCAGGTTGATGCCGACGATGGTGGTGCCGTCGCCCGGCAGCTGGTTCATCGTGCTCCACATCAGCGCGCCGCCGCCGCCGGCCTTGTACTGGATGACGGTGTCCACGCCCGGGCATTTCTTTTTCAGCACCACCTGCTGGTGGCGCGCCGACAGGTCGGATTCGCCGCCGGGCGGGAAAGCCTGCCAGTACATGATGTTCTTGTCCGGGCAGGGCTGGGCCTGGGCCAGCAGTGGCAGTGCCAGCGCGCTGACGGCAGCCAGTGTCAGGCGCAGACGGATGGTGGAAGGGCTCGGTGCGGTCAACGGCATGGCAGGGCTCCGGAGTTCAAGTAAGGCCAAAAGCGGACTGACGTCGAAGGCCCTCTGGCTTGCGACGTCAGCATGACTTGCACGATGCGTGCAGTGTGTCTTGCATCCTATTGGTGGAAGCCCTTGCCGGGCGTTCGGTGCTGCGGGTTCGAAAGGCGCGCGACCCCGTGCAGTCACGCGCTCGAACCGGGACTGGTGGCCGGAGCAGTTGAACCTGAACGTCCTGCACCAGCATGCGCCGGCTTCCAGCCCGGTGGTCGCGTCGACATCTGGCAGCCCGAGGAGGACATCCACTGGGGCGCGGAGGACACCTGGCTCGGTGAGCAGCGCTACAGCGGCGACCGCGAGCTCGAGCACCCGCTGGCTGCCGTGCAGATGGGCTTGATCTGCGTCAACCCCGAAGGCCCGAACGGCAACCCCGACCCCGTGGCGTCGGGACGTGACGTGCGCGAGACCTTTGCCCGCATGGCCATGAACGACGAAAGGACGGTGGCCCTGGTGGCCGGCGGCCACACCTTCGGCAAGGCACACGGCGCCGGCGACCCGGCACTGGTAGGCCGCGAGCCCGAGGGCGCCGCGATCGAACAGCAGGGCCTGGGCTGGATCAACGGGCTGGGCAGCGGCAAGGGCTTGCACACCACCACCAGCGGCATCGAAGGCGCCTGGAAGCCCAATCCGACGACCTGGGACAACGGTTACTTCGACATGCAGTTCGGCTATGAGTGGGCATTGACGAAGATCCCGGCTGGCGCGCAGCAGTGGGTGGCGCAGAACGTTCAGCCCGAGCACCTGATTCCCGACGCACACAACCCGAGCCGCAAGCACCCGCCGATGATGACCACGGCCGACATGTCGCTGCGCATGGACCCGGCCTACGAAAAGATCTCGCGCCGCTTCCACCAGGAACCGCAGGCCTTTGCCGATGCGTTTGCGCGTGCCTGGTTCAAGCTCACGCACCGCGACATGGGTCCGAAGCCGCTGTACCTGGGCCCTGAAGTGCCGGCCGAAGAGCTGATCTGGCAAGACCCGGTGCCGGCCGTCGACCATCCGCTGATCGATGGCGACGACATCGCCACGCTGAAAGCGCAGCTGCTGGCCAGCGGGCTGTCGGTGGCTGAACTGGTGTCAACCGCTTGGGCATCTGCGTCCACCTTCCGCGGTTCGGACAAACGCGGCGGTGCCAACGGCGGGCGCATCCGGCTGGCGCCGCTGAAGGATTGGGTCGCGAACCAACCCGCGCAGCTGGCCAGGGTGCTGTCCGTGCTGGAGGGTGTGCAGCGGGCCTTCAATGGCGCGCAGACCGGCGGCAAGCAGGTCTCGCTCGCCGATCTCATCGTGCTGGCGGGTTGCGCGGCGGTCGAGCATGCTGCTCAGTTGGGCGGGCATCTGCTGCCGGTGCCCTTTACGCCGGGTCGCACCGACGCATCGCAGGCGCAGACCGACGCCGAATCACTCGCCGTGCTCGAGCCCAGGGCCGACGGTTTCCGCAACTTCCGGCGGTCTTCGGCTCGCACTCGCAGCTGCGCGCGCTGGCCGAGGTCTATGCCCAGTCCGATGCACAAGCGAAGTTCGTGCGCGACTTCGTCTCGGCTTGGAGCAAGGTGATGAACCTGGGTCGTTTCGACCTGGCCTGACGGCAACTGATGCCAGTGCCGGGTGTTCGCCTGTCCTCAGCGCGCCCCGGCGTCTTGCAGCATCTGCACCATCGCGGTGTAGCCGCGTGCGCGTGCCAGCTGCAGCGGCGAGGTGCCGCTGCGGTCGGTCAGCCGGGTGCTGGCGCCAGCGTCCAGCAGGGCCTTCAGCGTGGCCTGGTGGCGCGGTCCGCCGTCGCCCAGCACGATGGCTTCGATCACCGCCGTCCAGTGCAGGTTGTTCACATGGTCCAGCGGCGCGCCGGCCTTGATCAACTGCCTCACCACGCCGTCGTGCCCCAGGTGCGCGGCGGCGATCAGCGCCGTGCCGTCGTAGCGGCTGGTCACGAGCCCGGCGTTGGCACCGCCCAGCAGCAGCACGCGCAGGGTCTCTTCGTCATCGGCGACGGCGGCAATGGTCACCGCGTCGTAGCGGCCCTGCTCGAGTGCCGAGTGATCGGCGCCGGCTTGCAACAGCGCGCGCACGGCACCTTGCTGGCGCGCAAACGTGGCCACGTGCAACGGCGTGCGGCCTGCTGCGTCGCGGGCCTCCAGCGCGGCCTTGCTGGTGGCCTGCTTCTGAATGGCGGCCAGGTCGCCGCGGCGTGCGGCCGAGTGCAGACCCTGGTAGGCCGCCGCTTCGCCGGCGCTGGGTGGCACCTGCGCCGCGGCCGGCCCTGTCAGCCCGAGACAGTCACACACGACCAGGACCAAAACCAGGACCAAGGCCAGGCCTGCCGGCCGCATGCGCTGCAACGGCGCGCGCAGGGTCGGCGTGCCGGACCGGCGCCCTGCAGTGTGGGCCGGCTGGCGTGGCGTCACTTCAGCCACTCCTTGGCCTTGTCCAGCGCTGCCATCGCGCACTGTTCGTCGAGGAGGCCTCCGGGCGCGCCGCCCACACCGATGGCGCCGATGACGTCGTTGCCCACCTTCACGGGCACACCGCCACCCAGCAGCAGGAAGCCCGGGATCTGCGCCACGTTGGCGGCGGCGGGGTTCTTCTGTGCGCCTTCCATCATCAGCAAGGTGGTGTTCCTGGCCGATGCCGAGGTGTAGGCCTTGGCCTGCGCGGCGGCGACGGTATGCGGGCCGGCCTGGTCGGCGCGGTGCAGCGCGCGCAGCTGACCGGCACGGTCGACGACCGCGGCAGTGACGTTGTAGCCACCCGCGGAGCAAGCGGCCACGGTGGCGCCGGCCAACTGGTTGGCCAGTTCAAGCGACATGTTGCGCTCGGTGCGCACGGCAGGCGCTGGCGTCTGGCTGAAGGCGGTGTGGGCGGTCAGCGTGGCAGTGGCCAGCAGAACGGCCTGCAAGGCGGTGTGGATGGCTGTCTTCATCGGTGCTTTCTGCGGGTGATTGCGGCTGCTCTTCAGCCGTGCCGCCATTCTTTGGCGCCGAGGGCCAGCGCGCCATCCGCACGCACCGCGGCCGACCTCCGTATATCTACGGAGGTGTCGGCGCAGAAGCGGAGCGAGGGTGTCGAGCGACCGATCGCAGACAGCGCTTCGTGGTCTGCCTTTCAGCGCGTCGCCGTGTCATCGACCAGCTGCGCGTAGCTGCGGATCATCTGTGCCAGCGTCTCCACCTGCAGTTTGGTGCACAGGTGCGCGCGGTGGGTTTCCACGGTGCGTGGCGACAGGGTCAAGGCGCGGCCGATTTCCTTGTTCGTCATGCCGGCCACCACCAGTGACAGCACCTCGCGTTCGCGCGGCGACAGCAGTGCAAATCGTTCACGCGCTTCGCGCCCTGCCGCGTCGCGCTGGCGCGTGCGCACATGCTGACGCACCGCGATGTGCAGGGCCTCGAGCAATGCTTCGTCGTCGACCGGCTTTTCAAGAAACTCAGCCGCTCCGGCCTTGAACGCGCGGCGGCACATCTCCACCGTGCCGTGGCCGGTGAGCATCACCACCGGTTGGTCCACACCCTGCGCACGCAGTTGATCCAACGCGGTCAGGCCCGACAGGCCGGGCATGCGCACATCCATCACGATGGCGCCGACGGCCTGGCGGTCGAAGCCGTCGATGAAAGCCTGCGGATGCGCCCAGGCTTGCACCCGCAGGCCCACGGTGCCGATCAGCAGCGCCAGCGCGCTGCGCACGGCTTCGTCGTCGTCAACGATGTGAATCAGCGGCGAGGCCGGGTGGTCGTACATCGGCGCCTGCTTTCGATGAGTGGCTCAACGCTGGCAGGCTGCAGCGGGCGCCACAGGCAGCGTGAGCTGGAATTCGGCGCCTGCCCCGGTGCTGTCCGCTGGGCGCTTGACCGGGCCGGCAGTCGCGTACCCGGCGGGGCGCAACACCAGCCCGCCGCCCATGGCCTGCGCCAGCGATTCACACAGCGGCAGCCCCAGCCCGAGGCCTCCGGTGCGCGTGCTGAAGAAGGGTTCGAAGACCCGACTGTGGTGTTCGGGTGCAATGCCGGGGCCGTTTTCCCGCACCAGCAGCCGGGCCTGGGCGTTGCCGTGGGCCTGCAGCTCCAGCGTGATGGCTGGCGCGGGCGTGGCAGCCGCTTCCAGGGCCTGCATCGCGTTGGCCACCAGGTTGTGCACGATCTGTTCCAGCGCCACCGGGTCGGCCCACACCGGGGGCGCCGTGCCCTGCACGCGCGCCGTGATGGCGCGACGCTGCAGTTCGGGCGCCATCAGTTGCAGCAGTTGCACCACCAGTGCCTGCATGTCCACGGCCCGCAGCGCCATGCCATCTGTCGGGTCTTGCACCAGCCGGCGCAGCCGTGCCACCACGTCTGACGCGCGCCGAGCTTGCGTCGCCGCCAGGCCCAGCGCTTGCCGGGCAGAGGCCAGGTCGGGGCCGTCGTCACCGGGCATTTCGGCAGGGCGCAGCAGTCGCTGCGCGGCCTGGGTGCTGGCCAGCACGGCCGCCAGCGGTTGGTTCAGCTCATGAGCCATGCCCGCGGCCAGCTCGCCCAAGGTGTTCAGCCGCGCCACCTGCGCCATGCGCATCAGTTCGGCGCTGCGTTGCTGGGCCTGGCGGACCTTCAGCACGGCGTGCAACGCAGCAGTGCCCGCAGCGCAGGCTGCCGTCCACGCCAGCAACCAGCCCCACGGCCACTGCGCCGGGCCGGTGGCTCGCTGCAGCTGCAGTTCAAGCGGATGGCCGGGCGTGGCCAGGGGCTTGCTGAAGGTAAAGCCAGAGGTCAGGCCGACGGGTCGCAGGGCCTCGGGCGCACCGGCTTGCAGTACCAGTTGGTGCTGCCCGTTCACCAGTGCCGCCCGGACCGGGCCCTGGGCGGCCAATGGCCAGCCCTCGGCGGGCACCAGGCGCCGCGCGTCCACGCGCAGGGCGTAGCTGGCGGGGTCGCCTGCCAGCACCACGGTGTACTGCTGCTGCTGAGTGTCCACGGAGCCCAGCACCGCATGCCGTTGTGCGGCGGGCAAGGCGCGCGACCGGGCCTCTGCCGCGGCCAGCGCGGCATCGGGCCAGGCCTGGCCGACGTCGCGGCGGAACACCTGCAGCACAGCGGGCAACAGCGCCGGCAGGCGCCGGTCGGCGTCGCCCGAGCCGGGTGCCAGCAACACCAGCGTGGCCAGTACGGCATCCAACTGTGACGCGCCCTGGCTCAGCAGGCGGTGCGCGACGCGCGCGTCCACGGCAAAGGCTTCGCGACGCTGTGCAATGTCGGCGCGCACGATCGCTGCTGCACCCAGCAATGTCAGCAGCAGGCCACCCGCGACCCAGGGCCAGCGTCGTCTGCCGGGGCTTTGCCAACCAAGGCGCGTCGGCGGTGCTGCGGCCCGTTGTTGATTGCGTTGCATGGCCTGATTCTGCACAGCGTGGCGCTGCGCCCCCCACGATTGAAGCGCCCGGGGTTCAGGTCTAGGGATGGGACGGGACCGCCGAGGCGCGGATCATCCGCCGTTCGCGGATGGATGGTCCGGCCGCGTACTTCACCTGGAGCAGCAGGCGCATGGCTGAAGCCACATTTCTGATCAACAAGGTAGGCGGCTTCGGTCGCCCTTCGGTCACGGTCCTGGTCGATTCGGGCGTGGGCACCGACGTCGTTGCCGGCCTCGTGCAGAAGAGCGTGACACGCAACAAGGACCTGCTGAAGAAGCTGGGCCTGAAGGCCTGCCTGGCCTGCATTTCGGGCATGGATATCGACATCCGCCAGCGCTACGACATCGACATGCGCGTGCAGTTCTAGGTCGCGGATGATGCGGGATTCCCGGCCGGCACCGGTGAAGCAGGAATGGCCGGTCCCCGGCGTCGGGGTGTTGTTCAATCCGGCGCTGATCGACTTCGTCGACCAGCATGCGCAGGCGCTGGACCACCTGGCAGTGATACCCGACCGCTGCTGGCTGGACCCAGGGCCGGGTGCGCAGGACCGTTTCGTACCCCTGCCCGCGCCGCTGGCCCTGCTCGACAGGGTGGCGCAACACCGGCCGGTCACACTGCACAGCATCGGCCTGTCGATCTGCAGCGCCGACGTCTTCGACCGGCCCTATGTCGACAACCTGGCGCGCTGGTGCGGGCACTGGCATGCGCGCTGGGTGAGCAAACACCTGTCGTTCAGCCGCGTGGGCAGCGCGCACGAGGTGAACGCCGCGCTGGCGCTGCCCATTGCCTGCGACGACGAAATGCTCGACCTGCTGGTGCCGCGCATCGACGCCGTGCAGCAGCGCCTGGGCGTACCCTTCCTGCTGGAAAACAACGTGAGTTATGTCGACATTCCCGAGCAGGGCATGGGCGAGGCCGAGTTCCTGAACCGGCTGTGTGCACGCACCAGCTGCAGCCTGCTGCTGGACCTGCACAACCTGTACACCAACGCCGTGAACCACCGCTTCAGCGCCCACGCCTTTCTCGACGAACTGGACCTGTCGCGTGTGGTGGAGGTGCACGTGGCCGGTGGCCAGCCGATGATGGGCTTTCACACCGACAGCCACACCGGGCCGGTGCATGAAGGCGTGTGGCCGCTGCTGTCGGCCCTGGCCGGCCGAGCCCCCGCACTGCAGGCGGTGACGTTCGAGTTCCACGAATCGAGCTGGCCGATGCTGCACACCAAAGGGGTGCTGGCGCAGCTGGCCCAGGCGCGGGCCGTGTTGGCCCGGGCAGCGGCCGACCGCGCCTTCGAAGCAGAAACCTCCGGCCCGCTGGCGCACTGAGCCGCGACACCCACAGCAGGCACTGCGATGTCCCTGGCAGGCTTTCAACGCGCACTGACCGCGATGATGCTGGACGCGGCCTTGGCGGCTTCGGTGCGCCGGCAGGGCGGGGCCGTGCTGACAAGTTGGCCGCTGACGGCGCTGGAGCAGCGGCGGCTGGTGGCCATCGCCCGGCAGCCCGGCATGGAGTTGAACTGCACGCTGGCACGCGGCAACCGCTTTGCTGCGGTGCATGACGCCTTTGCGATGACGTGCGCGCTGCTGGGCCCGGCACTGCGCCCCGTGTTGGACGCGCTGTGGTCAGCCCAGCAACCCAGCGGGGTGCAGCTGGCGGGCGACGCCGAGCGTTTTGCTGCGGTGGCGTGGGCGCACGCCGATGCGTTGCCCAGTCACCAGTTGCGCGCGTACCTGCGCGACGTGCTTGCCTACGAAAAAGCAGCCTACGAACTGGCACTGAGCGTGCGCCACATGGCTGACCCCGAGCACGCCTCGTCGGCGCCGCGCTGGTTGGACTTCGAACACGACCCGCAAGCCCTGTTCGAGGCCTTGCAGGCTTTCGAGCCACCGCCGGCCGACCTGCCGCGCGCGCCGCACCGTGTGCGCCTGGCGCTGGTGGACGGCGAGCTGGAGACGGCCGTCTTCGAGGTGATCGGCGCCACCTGAGCATCGGCGACAGCGGCATGTCAGCCGGCTGCTGCTGCCTCAAGCGGACCCGCACGGCCTTTGCGCCGACGCGCACACGGCTTGTCGTCCGACAGTGCGCACGGGTTGCCTGACCGAACATAGCGCGGTGTGCGTTGCCGTCCAGACCACCCCGCAGGGCAGCGAGGCCACGCTGCCCCCACCCCACAACAGGAGCTCCCATGGGCCTCGGAACTATTCTCTTGATCGTCTTGGTACTGATGTTGATTGGTGCCATTCCCGCTTGGCCCCACAGCCGCAGCTGGGGCTACGGCCCAAGTGGCGGGCTGGGGCTGGTGGTGATCATCCTCATCGTGTTGCTGCTCACCGGCCGCTTGTAATGGGTTGGGCTCGCCGCTGGTGCCGCCTGGCCGTGCTGGCGGCCTGCCCGGCCCTGGTCCTGCTGGCAGCCTGCGGCGAGACCGCCACGCTGGCCGTGTCCGACGGCGTCGGCGCCAAGCCGCGCCTGCCCGCCCCCCATCGCACCTTGATCCCCACGGTCAACATCGCCCCAGCACAGGGTTGGGCGGCGGGCGCCGCACCCACCGCTGCCGCCGGCACTCGCGTGCAGGCTTTTGCCACCGGGCTGGACCACCCGCGATGGCTGCATGTGCTGCCCAATGGCGACGTGCTGGTGGCGGAGACCAATGCGCCGCCGCGGCCTGACGGTTCTGGCGGCCTGCGCGGCTGGATCATGGGCCTGGTGATGGCCAAGGCCGGGGCAAAGGTGCCCAGCGCCAACCGCATCACGTTGCTGCGGGATGCCGACGGTGACGGCGTGGCCGAGCAGCGTTTTGAGCTGCTCCAAGGATTGAACTCGCCGTTCGGAATGGCGTTGGTGGATGGCCACTTGTACGTGGCCAACACGGATGCGGTGTTGCGCTTTCCGTATCGCAACGGAGACACACAGATCAGGGCCACGGGGCAGACGGTGCTTGCGCTGCCGGCCGGCCCCGTCAACCACCACTGGACGAAGAACCTGATCGTCAGTGCCGATGGCAAACGTCTGTACGCCACCGTCGGCTCGAACAGCAACGTGGGTGAACGCGGCATCGAGGCTGAAAGCGGCCGCGCGGCAATCTGGGAACTCGAGCTCGCAACAGGCGCCAGCCGCATCTTCGCATCCGGCCTGCGCAACCCCAACGGCATGGCCTGGGAGCCCACCACGGGCACCCTGTGGACGGTGGTGAACGAGCGCGACGAACTGGGCAGCGACCTGGTGCCCGACTACATAACATCGGTGCGCCAAGGTGACTACTTTGGCTGGCCCTACAGCTACTACGGCCAGCATGTCGACGTGCGCGTGCAGCCGCCGCGCCCCGATCTCGTGGCCGCTGCGCGCGCGCCCGACTACGCGCTCGGCCCCCACACCGCATCGCTGGGGCTGGCCGACGCCAGCGGCAACAGCCTGCCATTGCGTTTTGCGCAAGGCATGTTCATCGGACAGCATGGCTCGTGGAACCGGCGCCCGCACAGCGGCTATGAAGTTGTCTTTGTGCCCTTTTCTGCAGGCCTGCCCACCGGAGCACCCCCCGAGCCGGTGCTGAGCGGTTTTCTCAGTCCTGACGGCAAGGCCTGGGGTCGGCCGGTGGCGGTGGCGCTGGACCGCCAGGGGGCGCTGCTGGTGGCTGACGATGTGGGCAACGCGATCTGGCGGGTGAGTGCGTCCCAGCCCTCGGCCACAGCCACGCCTGCGGCATCGGCACAGCGCCCTCCACGCTGAGCCGAAGCGGCTTGGCCCTACCTCAACGCGGGAATCGACATGATCAAGGCATTGGCAACCTACGGCGCCGTGCTGGGCGTGATGCTGGTGCTGGACCTCTTGTGGCTGGGCGTGGTGGCCAAACCCCTGTACCAGCAGGCCATCGGCCACCTGATGGCCGAGCGGCCCAACGTGGTGGCCGCCGCCTTGTTCTATGCCGTGTATGCAGCGGGCCTGACCGTCTTCGTCGTCTGGCCGCATGCCGCGCCGACCGGTTTGCGCAGCGCCCTGATGATGGGCGCGCTGTTCGGGTTCTTTGCCTATGCCACCTACGACCTCACCAATCTGGCGACATTGAAGGGTTGGCCGGTCAGCATCGCGCTCATCGACATGGCCTGGGGCACGGCGGTCAGCGGCATCAGTGCGGTGGCCGGCAGCTGGGCTCTGCGTCGCCTGCAAGGATAGGTCGAGCGGCGAGAATGACCACGCGCATGGGCTGGATGCATCCAAGGCGCGCGGATTTGCGTATGGACCCGTACCCACAACCCCCTTTTACCGGAGTTATCGCCATGACTGCACGACCCCCATCCTTCCAACGCGCCGCCTTGGCTGGCGCCTGTCTGTTGATGCTGGGCGCCGGCGGCGCCGCCCACGCTGCACAGGTGGACTTCGCCTTCGAAGGCGCCGGCAATGTTGTGGTGTTCGACCCACTGGCGGGCTCGGGCGGCTGGGTAGGATCGATCGACGAGATCCTGGCTCCGGGACAAAGCGGGCCTGCGCGCTCGTTTGTCTCGGTGGTGACCTTCTCCTTCGACGCGCTGGCCAACGCGCTGGCCGGGCAGTTCGAGTTCACCGATGCGATGGACCTGAACACCACCATTTTCGGCACCGTCATGGGGGCCTTCACCAACCCGCTGGACATGCTGGGTGTCGGCGGCCAATTGGCGCTGGACTACACGGTGGCTGGCGGCACCGGCGAACTGGCCGGTACGCGCGGTTTTGGCCTGTCGTTCCTGACCTATGACGCGGCCGCCGTCACGTTCAACAACTACAACGAGCAGGGCCTGCTGGTGCTGCAGGTGCCGGCGCCGGCCACACTGCCGCTGGTGGCTGCTGGCATGGGCCTGCTGGCGCTGGCTGGTCGGCGCCGTTCATCGGCGACGCTGTAACAGCACCCGTCGACAACAGTCTGTCCTGAGCCGAACGGCCCCAATCTGGGGCCGTTCGGCTTTGTGCCGTGTGTGCCTTCGATCTTCGATCAGGGTTGCTGCCTTGCCATCAGCGGCCGCCTCGCGGCGTCGCTGGCGGTGACCGAGCGCGGACCAGGGCGCGCACAGGACTGCAGCGCCTGACGGCAGCTCTGCACGCGACGGCAGCATCGGCGTGGATCGCCGCTGCCGCTGCCGGTGTCGGCGCAGACGCTCCGATCGCGAAGCATGAAAGAACCTGTTCAGCAAGATGGTTCAGCCGCACGAACAGTGCGACGCGGGCAAGGCAGAGCCTGAGCGGTCGCCTGGGCCAAGCGCTCCAGAAGCTCGCGCAGATCGAACCGGCGGTTGAACAGGTACTGCACCTGGCCCAGCTAGCGATGCGCGTACTTCCTGAAGCCGAAGGCGCGATAGGTGCCGGACAGCGACGTCCTGATGTTGACCAGAGCCGTGTTGACGGCCAAGAACGACGGGTGCTTGGCACTGGCCGGCGAACCGTCCCGATCGGAGAATTCCGACATCGACAGCCCTCGCTGGCACTGCACGTTGTTCTGCGCCATGGCCAAACTCCTGTTCAGCTGGCCCCATCGTCGCAGTCCGCTAGCTCATGGCGTTAGCCACTATCTGGGCGGGCTGAGGCATCTTGCTGCTCAGCAGAAAGAAAAAGCCCCCGGCAGCGCATGGCTGCCGGGGGCTCGGGTGACTTCGCGTTTTCAGCGCAGCGTGATGGGTTGGTCGCTTTCCGACTTCGGCGCCATCATGCCGTCATCCACCGAAACCGGTTCACCGGTATCGCTGTTGGCCAGTGACGCGGCCCACTCGCTGTAGGCAGTGGCTGAGACCAGTGCGCTGGACGGTACCTTGCGGTCGTCGGTGGCGGCGGTGTCGTCAGAGCCACCTCCACCGCAGGCTGCCAACAGACTGAGCAGCGCGGCGCCGACGAGGACTTTGGACAGGTTCATGTGATGCGCTCCTTACTTGCTGCCGGGGATCGGCGTGAACAGGTACGGGAAGCCCGGCAGCAGCGGCACCACGGCCTGGTCGACAGCGTCGTGCAGCTTGAACGCCGTCGCACCCAGCGGCACCGCTGAAGGCTTGCACGCGGCGCCCAGCTTCAGCGCGTCGGTGTTGCCGTTGGCCATGCACAGTCCGCCCATCACTGCCACCAGCGAGATGTCGACCACGTCGTCCTTCGGGCGGCGGCCGTTGGGGTAACCGGCGTTGTCCGTGCCACCGGCCAGGATGTTGCCCACCACACCCAGGCGGTTCTGTTGCGCAAACGGTGTCACGGCAACCGCGGTGTTCAGGCGCAGCATTTCAGAGCCCACCACGTTGGCCGGCTGGTTCAGGCCCTGGATACCGGTCAGGAACGTGGTCACGAGGTCGGTGCGCGGGAAGTTGGTCGGTGCCGTGTTCGGAAGGGCCAGTGCAATTTCCAGCAGCGCGGGCAGCGTGGGGATGGTCACGTAGTCGATGAACTGGCCGTCACCCTTGGGGCTGGACGCGTTGAACTTGTCCTTGTCCTTCAGGCCGATGACCACTTCGTTGACCAGCGGCATGCCCAGGCGCGACACCTGCACCCAGGCGCCACCGGGCTTCTCGCTCGTCTGGTGGCCTGAAGGCGGCGTCGGGTTCAGCAGGCGCGCCTGGCGCAGGCTGGCCGTGGTCCAGCCGCCGATCACCGTCTCGGCACCGGCGGTCAGGCAGCTCTTGTGCACTTCCATCGCCAGCGTGGTGACGTTCTTGTCGTCGATGGTGTTGGGCGCGGCATTGATCAAGGCCGGGTCGGTGATGACGCTCACGGGCGCATTGACGAGGTCGAAAATGGTGCCCAGGTTGACCGCGAACGGGTCCTTGCGCTGGCCGACGAACAGCTTGGCGGGCATCGCACAGCCCGGTACGTTGACGGTGTAGATGTGCTTGGCAGCGTAGGCCGTGTAGTTGGGGATGGTCTTCACGCCGATGTTGTCCACCGGCTTGTCGAAGGTGGTGCTGCCGTTGGCGGCGTTGGTCACCATTTGTGTTGCACCGGTGCGGCGGTCGCCACGCACCACGCTGACCTGGAAGCTCTCGTTCAGCTGAAGGTTGGCATCCTTGACGTTGGCAACCTGCCCGGCCTGGATGAGGGGGATGTTCACGCTCTTGCCGCCGATGTTCAGATTCACGCCGGCGCCATTGCCGGCCAACATGTTGCTGAAGCGGAACTGGAACGTCAGGTCTTCCTTCGCATCGCCGTTGTTGTCGATGTGAATCTCGTACAGCGCGTTGGGGTCCATCGAAAAGTAGTTCGGGCCACCGTACGCATCTTGCAGCGGCTGGTAATTGGCGATCACCGTGACATAGTCGGCGCGGCCGTTTTCATAGCTGCGGAACATGTAGAAGTCGGTGGCGTCGACCTTGGGCACGGTGGTGATGAACGGTGCCTCGCGGTGACTCGATGCGTGTGCGGTGCCGATGGCCGCAGTCAGTGTGGCAACAGCCAATGGAATGGCAGCCAGCATATGGCCAAGGCCCGGACGGGCGCGGGTGGTGAGGTTCTTCATGGGGGCGTGCTCCTTGCGGTCGATGAGGTGGCGCCGCTGCAGGACCGAGGCGCCGGTTGGGGACGCTGCTGTGCAGCGTCTGATGCTCTCTACGCAGCGTGGTTCGGATCGGATGCAGCGAATTCGAGTGCAGGTCGTTTGATGGGTTGTTGCCGGTTGCAGGTTGCCTTTGCCGGTTGCCTTAGCCTTAGCCGTTGCCGCTGTCGCTGTCGTTGCAGCTGCAGGTGCCATCGTGGATGGAGGGTGCGCGGGCCGAGGCGCGGCAAAGGCGGGTCGGGGCGCACCGCGCGGCGCAGCCGGAGCGGCCTGCGCTGCGCTGCGGCTGCCTTGCGGTACTCGGTCTCGTGGCCCCATGGCGAAACTCACTGCGTTCGCTGCGCTCTCTTCGTTCAGACAGTCGCCGTGAGTCAGTGCTGGATGCGCGCTGCGCGCGCGGCCACGAGCCCTGCGTTCCTCAGCGCTCCAGATGCACCGCGCCGTGCGCCCCGACCCGCCTTTGCAACCAGCAATGGGTGCGGGGCGAGAGACGCCGCAGATCGCGGCGGCCCAGCACGCCGCGCTCTGCGCCATGCTTCGTGCGTTGGTGCGTTGGTGCGTTGGTGCGTTGGTGCGTTTGTGCTGCGCCGCGAGCGCCGGCGCTGTGCCTGCCCTGCGGCCGATCTCGCGGCCAGGTGGCGCCGCCTGACGCTTCAGATCTGGAGCTTGCCCACCGACACGATGGGCCCGGTCGGTGCGCCGGTGGGCGAGCCGCCTGTGGGCTCCACGCTCACCGCGAAGGCGGCGGTGTTGGCCAGCAGCTGCGTGCGCAGCAAGGTCGTGGCGCCGTCTTCCTTCACCAGGCCCAGCGAGCGCGGCGCACCCTGTGGCGGCACGGCCCACAGTTCGAGCGCGCGGCCGGGTGACAAGGCCACCGCGCTGATGGGCTTGAGCACCAGGGCACGCCCGTCGGCAGTGATGCTGGCCACGAAGCTGGCGTTCAGTGCTGCCGCGGCTTCGGGGTTGGAGCCCAGCACGATGATGATCGGCGCCTGCGCCGGCGGCACCTGGCTGCTCACCACCACCATGGCCACCGCGGCCGCTGTGGCCACGCCGCTGATGCCGCGCCACAGGCCCAGGCGCTGCCACCAGCGCAGTGCGGGCGCGGTGGCGGCTGCGCTCGCAAAGAGGCGGCCTTCGATGCGTTGCCACACCCGTGGTGGTGGCGTGACTTCGGCCACGCTGGCGGCCAGCGGTTGCAGCCGCAGCTGCCATTGCGCCACGGCCTGGCGCAGTGCCGGATGGGCTGGCAGCAGGGCTTCGAAACGGCGGCGCGCAGGGCCTTTGAGGGTGCCGAGGGCGTATTCGGCAGCCAGGCGGTCGGCGCGTTCGGGGCGGCTGTAGTCCATCTCAGGCGCCCCTTTCCGTGGACCGCGTTGCGGCGTGGCCCAGGCAGTCTTTCAACGCCATCAGCGCACGGCGCACCCAGCTCTTCACGGTGCCCAGCGGCTGCAACAGGTGTTGCGCCACTTCAGCATGAGACAGGCCCTGGTAGTAGGCCAGGGCCACGCATTGCTGTTGTTCAGAGCTCAGACGTCCGATGCATTGCGTGAGTTCTTGAGCTTCCGCGGCTTGCTGCAGCAGTTCCAGCGGGCCGGCGTCGGCACTGGGCACGGCGGCCAGCAGGTCGGTGTCTTCGGTGTCGTCGTCGCCATCCCGCGCATGGCGGGTCACGGTGACCACCTCAGCCTTGCGTCGGCGCAGGCTGTCGATGGCGCGGTTGCGCGCAATGCTGGTCAGCCAGGTCATGGGCTGCGCGCGCGCGGAGTCAAAACCTTGCGCAGCGCGCCAGATGTTGACGAAGCAGTCCTGCAGGATGTCTTCGGCCTGTGCGCGGTCTGCATTGATGCGCAGGATGACGCCGAACAGCTGCGCGCTGCTCAGCTGATAGAGCTGTGCAAAGGCTGCTCGGTCGCCCAGCGCCACGCGCGAAAGCGCCGCGGCCAGGGTCTGGCTGCGCTCGGTCCAGTCGGTGGGCGGGTTGTTCATGGGGTGGGTTGGGCGGATTGCGGTTGTATACGCAACTCGAGGTCGGTTGGATGATGCAACCCGTTCAGGGCGCAGTTGCGGCGGCTACTGCCAGCTCATCGCCGCGAGATCGTTCACGAACAGGGGCATGTCTTTCCACAGGCCCTTGATGCGCGCATGGGCCACCGTGATCCACGTCGGCTGGTACAGATAGGCGGCCACGGCGTCGCGCGCCACCAGGCGCTGGGCGTCACCCATCAGCCGGTTGCGTTCTTCGGGCTTGATGGTGGCCTGCACCTTGGTCCACAGGGCGTTGAACTCGGCCGACTCGTAGCCCCAGTAGTAGTTGGGGCGCGCGAAGTTGCCGAAGTCCAGCGGCTCGACGTGCGAGATCACGGTCAGGTCGTAGGCCTTCTGGCCATACACGCCCGACAGCCACTGCGCCCATTCGACGTTTTCGATCTTCGCCTTGATGCCGATCTTGTCCAACATCGCCGCAATCACCTCGCCGCCCTGGCGCGCGTAGGGCGTGGGCGGCAGCTTCATCACCAGCTCCAGCGGCGGTGTCACGCCGGCCTGGTGCAGCAGCGCGCGGGCCTTGGCGATGTCGAAGGCGTTCTCGCCCGTCAGGTCCAGATAGCCCGGCGTGCCGGGCACGAGGTAGCTGCCGATGGGCACGCCGAAGCCGTCGGCTGCGCCTTCGATGACTGCACTGCGGTCGATGGCGTGGGCAATGGCGCGACGCACCAGCACGTTGTCCAGCGGCTTGCGCTTGTTGTTGATGGCCAGGATGGTCTTGGCTCGGCTGCCGCCGATCAGCACCTGGTACTTCCTGTCACGCTGGAACTGCTGCAGGCTGCGTGCGGCCGAGACGCGCGGGAACACGTCGACGTCGCCCGACAGCAGCGCCGCCACCTGCGCCGCCGGGTCGCTGATGAAGCGCATCTGCACGCGCCTGAGCTTCACGTCCTTGGCGTTGCGATAGCCGTCCCAGCGCTGCAGCGTCACCGACGAGCCCTTGGCCCAGCTGTCCAGCTGGTAAGGGCCGGTGCCCACGGGCTTGGTGTTGTTGCTGGCCACGCTCTTGGGCTCGACCATCACCGCGGTAGCCTGGCCGAGCTTGAACAGCAGGTCGGTGTCGCCGTTCTTCAGGTTCAGCACCACGGTGCGCGCGTCTGGCGTGTCGATGCGCTCGATGTTGGCGAAGGTGGCCTTGTCCTTGTTCGTGCTGGCCTTGTCGGCCGCGCGCTCGAAGCTGAACTTCACGCTGGCCGCATCGAACGCTTCGCCGTTGTGGAACTTCACGCCAGGCTTGAGCTTGAAGGTCCAGCTCTTGAGGTCGTCGGACACCGACCAGCTGTCCGCCAGCAGCGGTGTGGTGCGGCTGTCGCTGTTGATCTTGGTCAGCGTCTCGAAGACGTTGTAGAGCACGATCTCGGCAATCGCGCTGGCCGCACCGGCGGTGGGATCCAGCCCCGGCGGCTCCAGCGTCATGGCCAGCACGACGCTGTCCTTTCGAGCTTGCGCCGAAGCGGTTTGCGCTGTCAGGCCCAGGCCGACGACCAGGGCCAGGGTGGCCAGGCGAACCAGAGCGGTTTTGGGTTGCATCTGCGGGGCTCCTGCACAAACGGATGACGCACATCGTAGCGGGCGCAGAGGCGGCCCTGAAACCGTGTGTTGGGGCGGGCCTTCAGTTGCCAGGCGCCACCTGCAGCGTGGCCACCGGTTCAGGGGCCAGCAGCGTACCCTGCCTCAGGCCCTGCACGGTGGCTGCCAGCAACATCAGCACCACCACCGAGGTCAGGGCCAGCAAGGCCATTGCAAACAGCGCCATCGCCGAGCCAGGCGCGGCCAGGCGCAGGCTCAGGGCCGTCATGGCGGCCAGTGGAAAGCTCATCGCCCAGTGCGGCAGGCCAAAGGCCAGCACCTTGATGCGCGGCAGCAGCGCGCTCACCCAGAGCAGCGCAAAAAGCGCCACGCCCCAGCAGCCCCAGGCCAGCGCCACCGGTGCGCCCAACTGCAGCAGAGACAACCCCACCACCGCCGGCGGTGCCACCAGGATGAAGGCGCTGGGCAGCAACCGCTCTGGCCACAGGCCGTGCAGGGCGATGCGCACCACCAGCAGCACCAGCAGCACGGGCCAGAACAGCAGGCCCACGGCAAATTGCGCCGCCGACCAGTCGGCATGGCCCAGCGTCACACCGGCCAGCGGCACCAGCACGTTGCCCACCACCGGGATGAACATCACCGGCGTGATGCCCGCCCATTGAAAGCCGCCCCCTGCTGGCGGACGCCACCAGCGCATCAGCACCCATACGGTGATGGCCCACTGCAGTACCGCGCCGGTGGTCCACAGCACTTGCAGCATCCAGGCGCCGCTGCCCTGCGGGCCGAAGAGCGTGGTGCCCACCGTGGCCACCAGGATCAGCGACGCCGGCAGCGCGGCCACGAAGGCATGCCGCACCGGGTGCTGCAAGTCGTCACGCCAGGCCTGCGGGTGCCGCTGCCCGCGCAGCGCGACCGCCAGCAACAGGGCCACCAGCAGCACCAGCGTCGCGGCGCCCAGCAGTCGCGACAGCAGGGCCGCCCTGTCGCCCATCAGCGGCACCGCGCAGTGCCAGGCCAGGCTCAGGCCCGCCAGCCCCATGACCAGCGAAAACCAGGCCGGGCCGACGAACTTCAGCAGCGTCTTGTCGGCAGCGGTCATCGGTGCATTCATCTGCAAGCGACAAGGGGCGGGCCGGCCTTGTCGGCGGCTCAGCGCAGCTTGGACAGCAGGGCCTGCACGTCTTCCAGCACCTGGTCGATGTGGCCATCGATGGCCTCGTCGGCCTGGGCTGCCGGACCGGTGGTTGCGGTGCTCTGGCCATGCAGCCGCGCCTGCAGTTCCTGCTGCATGAAACACACCGTCATGCGCACGTAGGTGCTGTCCAGCGCCTTGCGCACGGCCGCCATCTGCGTGGCGATGTCCAGGCAAGGCTGGTCCTCTTCGATCATGCGCTGGATGCCGCGCAGCTGACCTTCGGCACGCTTCAGGCGGTTCAGCAAGTCGGTGCGGGTCTTGTCGTCGGCCAGTTCAGACATGGGCAGGCTCTCGCATTGAAGTGCGCTCATTGTGGCGTGCCCTGCGCGGCGGGTTGCAGGCGTCAGGGCGACCTTCAGCGGACGCAGGACGGCGCAACCTCAGGCACGCCCAGCTTGCGCAGGATCAGACCCAGCGGGCAGACGTTGGTGAAGCCGAACTGCAGCAGGTTGAAGCCGACGAAGGCGGTAAACGCCAGCCACCAAGGCGACAAGAACAGCGGGCTGCCCTGCACGCCCAGCGCCAGCGAGATGAGGATGAAGCTGCCGGCAAAAATGCGGATGAGTCGGTCGACGGTCATGGAAATCTCCTTGAAGTGATGGTTGGAAAAGAGAGCACCGAGAAGAAGTGGCGGCGGCTGGCCGGGCGATCAGTTCGCTGGCGCGGGCGCGTCCAGCCTCTTGTGGTTGAAGGCGTAGTACATGACAGGGATGACCACCAGTGTGAGCAACGTCGACACCGCGATGCCGAACAGCAGCGAGATGCCCAGCCCGTTGAAAATGGGGTCGTCGAGGATGAACACCGCGCCCGACATCGCGGCCAGCGCCGTCAGCAGAATGGGCTGCGCGCGCACCGCGGCGGCATTCACCACGGCCTGGCGGAACGGCACGCCCCGCGCCACTTGCAGGTCGATGAAGTCCACCAGCAGGATGGAGTTGCGCACGATGATGCCGGCCAGCGCGATCATGCCGATCATGCTGGTGGCGGTGAAGTTGGCCTGCAGCAGCGCGTGGCCGGGCATCACGCCGATGATGGTCAGCGGTATCGGCGCCATGATGATCAACGGCGTGCCGTAGCTCTTGAACTGCGCCACCACCAGCAGGTAGATCAGGATCAGACCGACGCCGTAGGCCGCGCCCATGTCGCGAAAGGTCTCGTAGGTGATCTGCCACTCGCCGTCCCACTTGATGGCGTAGGCGCTGTAGGGGTTGCTGGGCTGGCTGATCCAGTATTCGCCCAGCCCGCCGGTGCCCGGCAGCGCCGCCTGCTGCAGCGTGTTGCGGATGCCGAACAGGCCATACAACGGCGAGTCGGGCGTGCGGGCCGCCACCCCGGCCCCGATGTCGCCGAAAACATAGCTCAGGCCCTGCATATCCTTGGTGAACAGCGGTTTGTCGACGACACCGTCTTCAACCCGCACCAGCTCTGCCAGGGGCACCAGTTGACCGTTGGTTGCGCGCATCGGCAGTGCCAGCACGGCTGCCAGGCCCACCTGCGCCTTCAACGGCAACTGCACGCGCACCGGCACCGGGTACTTGCTGTGCCCGTCGTGCAAGTAGGTGGCGTCGACACCCGACAGTGCACCCTGCACCGTGGCGGCGATGGCGGCGACCGGGATGCCCAGCGTGTCGGCGCGCTGGCGCTGCACGCGCAGGAAGCTGCGCGGCGCATCCTCCCGGTTGCTGGTATCGATGGCGGTGATGTCAGGCGTGGCAGCGAACCGCGCCGCCAGCCGTGTGGCCACCTGCTGGCGGCCGGCTTCGTCGGGGCCGTAGACCTCGGCCACCAGCGGGCTCATCACCGGCGGGCCGGGTGGCACTTCCACCACTTTCAATCGGGCGCCGTGATTCTTGGCGATCGCTTCCAGTGCCGGGCGCAGGCGCTGCGCGATGGCGTGGCTTTGTTCGTGGCGGTGTTTCTTGTCCACCAGGTTGACCTGCAGCTCGCCCTGTTCAACCTCGGCGCGGAAGTAGTACTGTCGCACCAGGCCGTTGAAGGTGATGGGGCTGGCGGTGCCGGCATAACCCTGCACATGCAGCACCTCGGGCTGGCTGGCCAGGTGGCTGGCCATCTCGTGCAGCGCGGCGGCGGTGTCTTCCAGCGGCGTGCCGGCGGGCATGTCCACCACCAGCGCAAATTCGCTCTTGTTGTCGAAGGGCAGCATCTTCAGCACCACGCCCAGCCGCGACGTCGGAATCGCGGCCAGCGCCACCGACAGCAGCAGCGCACCCCCGATGGCCGCCAGCAGCATCCAGCGCCGGCCCGCGCTGGCCAGCAGGGGGGTCAGCACGCGCGTGAACAGGCGCTGCAGCCAGCCGGCCAGGCCCTGGGCCGGCGGCAGCTCCGAGCCCTTGCCGTGGGCGTGGTCGTGTGCCGGTGCCGTGTCGGCTGGCACGTGCGCCTTCATCAGCTTCAGTGCCAGCCAGGGCGTGACGGTGAAGGCTATGGCCAGCGACAAGGCCATGCCCAGGCTGCTGTTGATGGGGATGGGGCTCATATAGGGGCCCATCAGCCCGCTGACAAAGGCCATCGGCAGCAGCGCGGCGATGACAGTGAGCGTGGCCAGGATGGTGGGGCCGCCCACTTCGTCCACGGCCGCCGGGATGATCTGGCGCAGCGGCATGCCGGGGTGCAAGGCTTGATGGCGGTGGATGTTCTCGACCACCACGATGGCGTCGTCGACCAGGATGCCGATGCTGAAGATCAGCGCAAACAGGCTCACGCGGTTCAGCGTGAAGCCCCAGGCCCAGCTGGCGAACAGCGTGGCGGTGAGTGTGAGGATGACCGCCGCGCCCACGATGACGGCTTCGCGCCGGCCCAGCGCCAGGCCCACCAGCAAGATCACGCCCGCGGTGGCGAAGGCCAGCTTCTGGATCAGCTTGCTGGCTTTTTCGGCCGCGGTGGTGCCGTAGTCGCGCACGACCGTGGCTTCGATGCCGACGGGCAGCAGCGAGTTGCGCAGTTCGTCGATGCGCCGGCGCGCGGCGCTGGCCACGTCGACGGCGTTCTGGCCGGGCTTCTTGGTCACGGTCAGCGTGATGGCGGGCTGTCCGCCGTAGGTGGCGGGCGCGGCGTCAGACGGGTTGACGGGCGCACTTGCAGCCGCGCTGGCTGCGCTGGCCGCACTTTCGCCGGCTTGCGCCGTCATGGCAGCGCCGGGCGTGAACCACACCTGGTGGGTGGGCTGCGCGGTGCCGTCTTCCACTTGCGCCACTTCGCGCAGATACACCGGCTTGCCCTGGTTGACGCCCACCACCAGTTCGCCCACTTCGGCGGCGGAGCGCAGGAATTCGCTGGTCTCGACGACGCGCATGCGGGTGCCGGCGGCGCCGTTCTTGTCGTCCACCACGCTGCCGCCGGGCAGGCCCATGCTGGCGGCGCTCAGGGTCTGTTGCAGGCGCAGCAGATCCACACCGCGCTGGCGCATGCGCTCGGGCTGCAGGTCCACGCGCACCACGCGGCCGGGGCCGCCGATGCTGGTCACCTCGCGCGCGCCGGGCACGCGTTTGAGCTCGGCTTCCAGCGCATGCGCCACGCGTGCCAGTTCGGTGGTGCTGAGGTCGCCATGGACCGCGTTGCCGTGCAGCGTGACGGCCAGCACCGGCACATCGTCGATGCCCTTGGGTTTGACGATGGGCGGCAGCGTGCCCAGGTTGCGCGGCAGCCAGTCCTGGTTGGCATTGAGCACGTCGTACAGCCGCACCAGCGCCTCGGTGCGCGCCACGCCCACCTGGAATTGCACGGTCAGCACCGCCAGCCCCGGGCGCGCCACCGAGTAGGTGTGCTCGATGCCGGCGATCTGCGACAGCACCTGCTCGGCGGGCCGCGCCACCATGTTCTGCACGTCGGTGCTGCTGGCCCCGGGGAAGGGAATCAGCACGTTGGCCATCGTCACGTTGATCTGCGGCTCTTCTTCACGTGGCGTGACGAGCACGGCAAAGATGCCGAGCAGCAGGGCCACCAGCGCCAGCAGCGGCGTCAGTGCGTTGTCCTGAAACTGGCGGGCCAGGCGGCCCGAGATGCCCAGCTCGGGGGTGGTGCTCACGGACGACTGGTCTTGGTGCATGGTGGTTCTCGGCTCACTGCGCCGCGGGCACGGCACCGGCCAGCCCGGCGCGCACCGGGTCCAGCGCGATGCGCTCGCCCTCCTTCAGCCCTGCCAGCACCTCTTGCTGCGAGCCCGAAGTGGCACCCAGGCGCACCGCCTTGAGCACGAAGCGGCCTTCCTGGGCCACGTAGACGGCCTGCAGTTCACCGCGCTGCAACACGGCCGTGCCGGGCACGCTCAGGCGGGTGTTGCTGGCTGCGTTGTCGGGCGGGTTGGGTCTGGCTGTGGCCGCTTTGCCGGCGCCCGTTGCCGCGCCGGCAAAGCGCACGCGCACGGCCTGGCCTGGCTGCAGCGGCGCTGCCGGTGTCGCGCCCGCAGCTGACACCACCGGTGCCGGCAGTTCGAGCCGCCATTCAGTGGTCTGCGAAACCGCATCGGCACCCGGCAGCTCCTGGCGCGCGCTGGGTGTCAGGTGGCGGCCGTCGGGCAGCAGCACATCGGTGGCGGTGGCTGCACGCGCCGCCAGGGCCTGGTTCGATGGCAGTTGCACCACAGCCCGGAGGCGCCCAGGGGCGTACACGGTGACCAGGGGCCGGCCCGGTGTGGCTAACTCGCCGGCTTCCACGTGCGTGGCCAAGACCACGCCGTCAAACGGGGCCGTCACGCTGGTGAAGCCGCGCGCCAACACCGCCTGCTGGCGCATCGCCTGGGCTTGCTGCACGGCGGCCGCCGCGGCCTGCGCCTGCGCCGTGGCGCCGTCCAGCGCGGCGGCGCTCAGGAAGCCCTGCGCGCGCAACTCGCGCTGGCGCTGCAACTGCTGTTGCGCCTGCGTGTGCGTGGCCTGTGCCTGGGCCACGGCGGCGTCGCCCGCGGCGACGCCGGCCTGCAGTTCGCGGTCGTCCACGCGGGCCAGCAACTGGCCGGCCTTCACGGCCTGACCGGCCTTCACCGCCAGTTGCAGCACCGAGCCTGGCACGCGTGCCGAGACGACGCTTTGCTGCACCGCCTGCAGCGTGCCTTCGGCCTCGAAGCCGGTGGCGCCGGCCTGACGACCGACGAGGACGGTGGGCACCGAAATGCCGGTGGCGGCTGTTGCCGCCCAGGCGGCTGCCAGCACCACGCAGGCCGACGTGGCGACGGCGGCTCGAGCAACCGCGTGAAGGAGCCTGCGCGGGGCGCCGGGCCGGCGGAGTGATGACCAGGTGATAGATACCATAGCGGGTATCATATCGTATACCCGCTATGGTATGCAAGAGGGCGACCGATCGGGCCCGTGTAACGCGCTTGCGGCGCCGCACCGGGGGTCGGCTCGGGCGCCTGCCGGAGGCCGGTTGCCGGCCTGCTGAGTTTCCGGGACCTGGTGCGAAGCGCGCGGCGCATTGCTTGTGGCTGCCCCACGGTGGTCGACCGCTGCATCCCGTGGCGCGGCGCTACAGCACCTCGCAGCCGAATGGCCTGGGTCCGACGAGCCGATGGTGTTCACAGCGCGCCATCGTCAGGGTCGCTGCACCGGAGCCAAGGCTCTGGCAAAGTCCGTGTCTTCGACCAGCGACGCGAGCGCGACACCTTCGCCCTCGAACGCCGCGCCGCGCGCTGGGTCGAAGCCCGGTTTCCGCATGAAACCCGGGCTCGATCGTTTCTCTCTCTTCCGAGGCCCAGCGTGCACACCATCGACACCGACTATCTCGTCATCGGCAGCGGCGCTGCGGGCATGGCGTTTGCCGACACGATCGTCACCGAAAGCGACGCTCACGTCACGATCGTCGACCGCCATGGCAAGCCTGGCGGCCATTGGAACGACGCCTATTCCTTCGTGGCGCTGCACCAGCCGTCGGCTTTCTACGGCGTCAATTCGATGGAACTGGGCAGTGGCCGCAAGGACCAGCACGGCCTGAACCAGGGCCTGTACGAACTGGCCACCGGAGCCGAGATCAGCGGTTACTACGACCGCGTGATGAAAGACCGGATGCTGCCCAGCGGCCGTGTGGCCTACCACCCGATGTGTGACTACCTGGGCCTCGATGAAACGGGCGCCGGGCTGTTCGAGTCCATTCTGTCGGGTCAGCGCACGCAGGTCACGGTGCGCAAGAAGATCGTCGACGCCACCTATTACAGCCCACCCGTGCCTTCCACCCACACGCCCAAGTTCTCGGTGGCGCCGGGTGTCAGGCTGGTGCCACCCAATGCGCTGCCTCAGCTGTGGGCCGCAAACACGGCATCGGCACGGCCACGCCGCTTCGCCATCCTGGGCGCGGGCAAGACGGCGATGGACGCCGTGGTGTGGCTGCTGCAGTCGGGCGCCGACCCCGACAGCATCCAGTGGGTGATGCCGCGCGACTCCTGGCTCGTCAACCGCATCACCACGCAGCCCGGACCGGAGTTCTTCAACGAGGCCATCGGCGGCCAGGCCGAGCAAATGCAAGCCTTTGCCCAGGCCGTCTCCATCGACGACCTGTTTGCGCGGCTGGAAGGCTGTGGTGCGGTGATGCGCATCGACACCAGCCGCCAGCCGACCATGTTTCACCTGGCCACGATTGCGCCGGGTGAAGTGGAACTGCTGCGCCGCGTGCGGCGCGTGGTGCGCAAGGGCCATGTGCAGGGCATCGAAAACGACCGTCTGGTTCTCGACCAGGGCACCGAGGCGCTGGCAGAAGGCACGCTGTGTGTCGACTGCACCGCTTCAGCGGTGGAGGCACGCCCGGTGCAGCCCATCTTCCAGCCCGGCCGCATCGTGCTGCAGGTGGTGCGGCTGCCGCTGCCCACCTTCAGCGCTGCGCTGACCGCCTATGTCGAGACCCATTACGACAACGACGCTGAAAGGAACCGCCTGTGCGCCAGCGTGCCCTTTCCGCACCGGCTGCAGGACTACCC
>JANOZF010000069.1:0-18668 GCA_031429255.1 Rubrivivax sp. | reverse complement strand
GGCCTTCGCCGAATCGGGGCGGGTCGGCCCTGCCGCTCGAAGCGCTGCGCCCCAAAGCGCCGAAGAGGCCGCGGAGATGCGCGAGGCCGAAGCCGCGGGTCTGTCCAAGGCGCGCGGCTGAAGCATCGAACGGCCGGCCCGCAGGGCGGCCGCGGCGCCCTGGCGCACGACCCACTGATCCTCATCCCATCAAACCCCATCAAAAGGAGATCACGTCATGTCCCACCTGTTCCATCACCCTGCCTTGAAGACTGTGCTGACCGCCGTGGCAGCCACGCTGGTGCTTGCCGCCTGCAACCGAAATGACGACCGCACCGCCGGGCAAAAGCTCGACTCGGGCATTGCCAAGACCGAGCAGCGCGCCGAGGAGGTCAAGGCCGAGATCAAGAAGGAAACCGCTGAAGCCAGCGCATCAATGAAAGCCGGTGCGGACAAGGCCGCCAACAGCGTCGAGAACGCTGCCGACAAGGCGGCTCAGGCGGTGAAAGAGGCTGCGACCGATGTCACGGCCAAGGCCAGCGACGCGGCCATCACCACGCAGGTGAATGCAGAACTGGCGAAAGATCCGGGCTTGAGCGCGCTGCGCATCAACGTCGACACCAGAGGCGGTCAAGTCATCCTCACCGGCAGCGCACCCGACCGCGCCGCGAAGGACCGTGCCACCGCGCTGGCCTCCAGGATCAAGGGTGTGACCCGCGTCGAAAACCGACTCGACGTGCGCACCTGACCCCGGTCGGGCCCGAGTGATGGCCTGTCTGGCATCATGAAGTGATCTGAGCTTCGTTGAGCACAAGCATGTCCTTGAAGATTCTGGTGCTTGGCGCAACGCTGCCGGAAATGATCAGCAGCGCCACGGCGCTCGGCCACGAGAGGGTTGAGGTCGTGGCTGCACCCGACCTGGCCTGCGCCGCGGACGAGGTTCACCGGCAACACTTTGCAGGGGTGCTGCTCGACCTGGACCGCTGCGGCGACGGTGCCGGTTTGCAGCTTCTGTTGGGCAGCGAAAGGCTGCGAGGCATGCCCGTGTTGATGCTCGCCTCCTCACCCGATCAGGCCGCAGCGCTGGCTTTTGATGCCGGCGCAGCGTTCGACTGGGTGCTCAAGCCCGTGTCCCCGGCGCTGTTGCAGCGCAGGCTCCAGCCGTGGCTGGATCTGGCAGCGCGCCAGTGCGAACTCGAAGAACAAACACAGGACGCGCATCGCCTGGCGCGGCTGCAGAAGCAGACCCTGGGTGCACTGTCGCACGACGTTCGAACGCCGCTGTCGACGCTGTCGCTGAACGCGGAACTGGTGGCGCGCGCAGCCGAGTCCCCGGCCCTGGCACAAGCGGCACAGCGCATCAAGACGGCGCTGGCCATGCTGGATCTGCAGATCGACCACCTGGTGCACATCGCGGCCCCGGGGGACACCGGGCTGCGACCGCTGGTGCGGCCGCTCGACTTGCGCTCGATGGTGCAAGACCGGTTGCGCGCACTGTCCGAAGCAGCGCCGGCCATCGCCACCTGGGCGCTGTCGGGCGAGGGTGATGCGCAGGGCCGCGGTGACGCCACGCTGATCGAGGACGCGATCGACGGCTTGTTCAAACTGGTCGCCGCGCATGCAGGCGCGGGTGCCGTCAGCGTGCTGGTAGACGGCCGTTCACAGCGTCTGCTGAGCTTGCGCATCCAGTTTGCCGATGCGCTGCCAGAACCTGTCAAGCAGCCGTTTTTCGGCACCACATCCGGGCCGTCAATTTCAAACGCGGGCCCTGACGCACACGCCTGGTCCGAGGCCGAGGCCATCGTGCGCGCCCATGGGGGTTCGCTGATAGGCCGTTCGCGGCCGCGCGACGGCACCCTGATCGAGTGCCTGCTGCCGCGCGACGCCGATTGACGCCAGGAGCGTGGGCCGCAGGCCGGCCGCAGCGGCACCGCGGCTCAGGGTGTATCGAGCGGCACGGCCTGAACGGCGCTGCTCGGCTTGTCGGCCGATGACGGTGCCCCGGCCTGCACCAGCCACCATTCACTGCCGCTGACGTCGGACAGGGGCACGGATTCACCGGCCCCGACCAACCGGGCCTTCGGGTGCTCGGCCAGAGCGCGGTCGAACACCGCCTGCGTGCCGCAAAGCAGCACCGTGATGTGCCGCGCACCCAGGTTCAGCGTGACACGGGCCTGCGTCCAGTGCGGCGGCAGGCAAGGCTGCAGGTGCACCGCGTCGTGCAGCACCACCACCCCGCACAGCGACTCGACGGCTGCGCGCGCCAGCCAGCCTGCCGAGCCCGTGTACCAGCTCCAGCCGCCCCGCCCCAGTCGCGGTGCCTGGCTGTAGATGTCACCGGCCATGACGTTGGGTTCCAGCGCATAGGCCGCGCCGCGCACGGGGTCGGACCAGCGGTGCGCCGGACTCATGAAGGTGAACAGCTGCCACGCTGCAGCGGCCTGGCCCTGGCGCGCCAGCGCCATCATCGCCCACACGGCGGCGTGGTTGTACTGGCCACCGTTTTCGCGCACGCCCTCGGGGTAGGCCTGGATGTAGCCGGCGCTGGGCAGCGCGTGCTGCAGCGGCGGGTCGAGCAGGCGCACCAGACCGGCTTCGCGGTCGACGAGCAGCGCCTCGGCGCTGGCCATCGCCTGACGCGCCCGCTGCGGGTCGCCTGCGCCGCTGAGCACGGCCCAGGCCTGCGCAATGAGATCGATGCGGCACTCGCGGTTCGCGGCCGATCCCAGCGGCGAGCCGTCGTCGAAAAAGCCACGCCGGTACCAGTTGCCGTCCCAGCCGTCGCGCTCCAGCGCCGCCGCCCAACCACGCCTGGCCAGACGCCAGCGCTGCAAGCGTTCGGCATCGTTGCGCGCCTGGGCCAGCGGCAGCATCGCGTCGACCACGCTGCACAGGAACCAGGCCAGCCAGACCGATTCGCCGCGCCCCAGGTGCCCGACCCGGTTCATGCCATCGTTCCAGTCGCCACTGCCCATCAACGGCAGGCCATGGGCACCGGTGCGCAGGCTGTGGTCGATGGCGCGTGCCGCGTGTTCGTAGATCGTGGCGCTGTCGGGTCCGACACGTGGCGTCTCGTAGATGTCTTCCTGGCCCTCGGGCACCGCCGCACCGTCCAGAAAAGGCAACTGCTCGTCGAGCAGTGCACTGTGGCCGGTGCGCTGCACGTACATCGCGCAAGCCCAGGGCAGCCACAGCAGGTCGTCGCTGAAATGCGTGCGCACGCCGGCGCCGCCGGGCTCGTGCCACCAGTGCTGCACGTCGCCGGGCGGGAACTGGCGCGATGCGTTGATGCGGATCTGGCGTGCCAGCAGTTCCGGCTCGTGCCCGACCATCGACACCGCGTCCTGCAACTGGTCGCGAAAGCCAAAGGCACCACCGGCCTGGTAGAAGCCCGCACGCGCAAACAGCCGCGCCACCAGGGTCTGGTATGGCAGCCAGTGGTTGACCAGCGCATCGAAGGCCGGGTCAGGGGTCTGCACCACCTGGCGGCCCAGCCGCGCCGGCCACTGCGCCTGCTGCTGCGCCAGCCGTGCAGCAGGCGCGACCGCCCATGCGGCGTGCAGCAGCAACTGCGCGGCGTCGGCATTGCCCGCGTGCCCCAGCAGAACCGTGGCCGACCAATCGCCACCATCGGGCACGGTGAGCCTGCAACCCAGCGCGGCGCAGGCGTCCAGGCCACTGCCTTGCATCTGGCCCAGGCGCAGCGGCAGCACCAGGCGACCGGCAGCGTCATGCAGCTCGCGCCGGTCGCAGGTCCAGTCGGGCGCAGACGGTGCTGTCGCCGCGCCCGCAGTCGGCTCAGGCCGCAGCGCCAGGAAGGCGGTGGCGCCGCCGAAACCACCCTGGTGGTCCAGCTGCGTGGCCAGCAGCGCCAGCGTCGGGCCTGGGCGAGGCAGCCCCACGCCCGAGGCCTGCGGCTCCAGCGGCAGCGCGCGCGTGGCCAGCGTGAGCCGTTCAGCGCGCTGGCTGCCCAGCTGCCACTCGGCCATGGCCACCAGCCGCAGCCGGCGTGCACGGCCGGGCGTGGCCTGGCGCAGATGCACCTGCAGCTGTTTCAGCGGCTGTTCGCGGTCGACGCACCAGGTCAGCGTCACGTCCAGTCCGTCGATGCGCTGGTGCATCTGCGTGAAGCCCAGCCCGTGGCGCACCTCGCGGCCCTGTTCACCTTGCAGCGCGTGGCCCAGCGGCCACACCGAACCACTCTCGGGGTCGTGCAGCAGCAGCCATTCGGCCGGCGGGTCGCACAGCGCGTCGTTGGACCAGCCGGTGATCTGGTGCATGCGGCTGTTGCCGGCCCAGGTGAAGCCGGCGCCCATCTCCGAGACCTGGCAACCGAAGTCGGGGTTGGCCAGCAGGTTGACCCAGGGCCTTGATGGAATCTGCCGCGTCGAGACCTGGAACACGAGGTCGCTCATCGCGCCGTCGAAGCGCCAGTCGGGGGGCTGGGCGGTGCGCGGCGGGCGGCCCTCGGGCCACGCGGGCCTGACGGCAATGCCGGTTGCGGCCAGCCGGCGCAGACGGTCCTGCCCATGTTCTTCGAGCAGACGGTCCATCTGCTGCGCCAGCGATCGGCCGTCTGCCTGCAGCCGCATACGCGCCAACGACTGCAGCGTGAAGCGTTCGTCGGCCGACAGGTCGGCGTCGGTCAGCACGTGCAACACGCTGCGCTGCGCCAGCGGTACCGTGTTCGTCTGCATGTGCAAGCGGTCGCGCAGCTGCTGCAGCGCGTGCTGCACCGGCGACAGGTAGGACGCGGGCTCTGCATTCAGCACCACGAGGTCGACGCCCAGGCCGTTGGACGTCCACCATCGCAAGGCCTTCTTCAAACCCTGCAGCAGCACCAGGCCCTGCTCGCTGCTGATGTGAACGAGCAGGATCGGGCGCTCGCCCGACAACGCATGCCGCCACAGCAGGCGGCGGTCGCAGCGCACCGCGCCGGCGCTGGCGCCGCTGCGTATGGCCGCGGGCAACTCGCGGTGCGTCAGCGACGTGACCAGCGTGTTGACACGCAGCATCGCGGCCCAGGTGTCGGCGTCGAACTGCAGTTCGCGCAGCCGGATGCCGGCCATGGTGTGCGACATGCTCGAAGCGCGCGCGGTGTGGCTGCCGTGGCGGTACTTGTCGATCAGCGCCTGCAAGGGTTCCAGCTGCCGGCTGGCCGCCGTGCAGAAGGTGTAGCTGACCGTGGTGCCGGGGGCCAGCTGCACCTGCAGGCGCAACGACGCCACCGGGTCGAGGCCGGTGTCCACCGGCACCCCGGGCAGGCGCATCGCCGGGTCCGGCGCGTCATCGGCCGGCAACCGCTCCAGGCCGCCATCACCGAGCAGCTGCGCGCTGCGGCCGTGACGGCCCAGCACCCGGGCACGGTCGGCACAGGCCCGCAGCCCGCTCACCGCGCCGTCGGCCAGCGCCAGGAAGTGCACCGCCAGCACCGCCTGTTCACCAGGCAGGCGCGGGCGCCGCTGCAGGTACAGCGCCTGCTCGGCCTCGTCCCAGCTGGCGCGCAGAAAGAGATTGGAAAAGGCGGGGTGCGATTCATCGGCGCGCTGCGGCGCCAGCGTCATCTCGGCCAGCGAGGCCAGCGTCAGCGTGATCGGTTGCTGGCCGGTGTTGCACAGCTCGACCTGGCGCAGCTCGCAGTCGTCCTCGGGGCTGACCCACACCGCGCAGCGCGCCTGCAGGTCGGGCCAGTTGGCTTCGAAGACGGTGCGATCGGCTTGGTGGCGGCACTGGTAGCGCGCCGCTGCGTCCGGCGCCGGGTGCGCGGTCAGCGAATGCCAGTCGGGCGCACGGTGACGCCGCAGGTAGAAGAAGGTGCCGCGGTCGTCACGCAGCAGGTCGTCGCGCCAGCGCGTCAGCGTCAGGCCTTCCCACTGCGACCAGCCGCCGCCATGGCTGCGCAGGCCCACGGCGTGGCGGCCGTTGGTCAGCAGCTGCGTGGTGGTCAGCGCCTCCTCCAGCGGCGCCACGGCGGCCACCAGGCGGGCGCTGCGCACGCGCCGCGGAGCCAGCGGCGGCGGCGGCACCTGCAGCACCGGCACCTCGCGCGGCGCACGTTCATGCAGCAGCGCGGTGGTGGCGCGCAGCAGCGGGTCGCTCATCGCCCAGCGGCGGGGTGCACCGTCGCACAGCACATCGGTCAGCGCCACCAGCGACATCGCCTGATGGTGGGCCATGAAACTGTGCACCTGCAGCGAACTGCTGCCGGCGGTCTGGCGCTGGGGTGTGTAGTCGATGGCCTCTATGAAACCCAGCGCACGGCGCGCGCCCTGGGCCTGCAGCAGGCGCAGGTTGACCAGCGCCGCGCCCGGCACCACCATCAGGGCCAGCACGCTGGCATAGGGTGCGACCACATGCTCGTCCACCGGCGTGCGCCGCAGCGCCAGCGCCGCAACGCCCTGGGGGCCGTACTGATAGGCCAGCGTGTGGTCCTGTTCGGCAATGGCCGACTCCGACAGGCCCCAAGGCGTGCCGCGCGCAACGCCGTCTTCGCGCTGCGCCGCCACCGCACTGCGCGTGCTCTGGTGCAGCACGCTGCCGATCGGCTCGTCGAGGATGAGCGAGGGCATCAGGTACTCGAACATCGATCCCGACCACGACTTCAACCCGACCTCGAAACCCCAGGCGAAGAACGGCCGCCCCAGCGCGGCCCAGTGCCCCACCGGCACGTCACCCTTGGCGATGGCCAGCAGGCTGGTCAACCGGGCCTCGCTGGCCAGCAGGTCGTAGTGGTTCTCGTCCAGCTGCTGCGACTCGACGCGGTAGCCGATGTGCAGCAGCTTGCGCTGCGGGTCGTAGAGCATGCGGTAGTCGGGTGCCAGCGCCAGTGCGCGGCAGCGTGCGCCCAGTGCCAGCAGCCGCTGCTGCAACGCGGGCGAACCGTCCTGCTGATCGCGCAGCACGGTGTCGAGCAACATCACGTGGTCTTGCAGCAGGTGCAGGCCCGCGTGTTCGCTGCTGTCGTTGCGCGGCAGCTGCAGCGCGTCGAGCTCGAGGCGCGCGCGTTGCAGTTGCTCGGCCAGGGCGTGCCGGTCCAGCGCGGGCAGCGCCGGGTCCAGCCGCGCCAGCGCCGCCAGTGCGTGCAGCGTCGCCGAGCTTTCCAGCATCGGCAGCAACACGCGCAGCCGCTGCGCCGATGCCGCCAGCGCGGCGATCTGACCGGGCGTGGCGGGCGCGTCATGGCCCGGCGTGTCGGGAGCCGAGCTGAACGCCGCAGCGGGTTCCGCGGCCAGCGCCTCGCAGGCCCGCGCCACGGCCAGCAGATGGCCGCTGCAGTTGCCACTGTCGACGGTGGACAGGTAGGCCGGCGGCATCACCGCCAGCGTCTGGGTGTCGTACCAGTTGTAGAAGTGGCCGCGGTGGCGCGGCATCCGTTCCAGCGTGTCCAGCGTGGCCGCCAGCCGCTCGGCGAGGTCTTGCCGCGTGATGAAACCCAGCGCCTGCGCACAGGCCGCACCCAGCAGGTACAGGCCGATGTTGGTGGGCGAAGTGCGGTGCGCCACCATCTGGTGCGGCGTGAACTGCACGTTGTCGGGCGGCAGATGGTGGTCTTCGGGGCCGACATGGCGTTCGTAGTAGCGCCACGTGTCGCGCGCCACCCCGTGCAACCACTCGCGGTCGGTGTCTTCCAGCCTCTCCTGCCGCGGCAGCGGCCGCGCACGGCTGGCCACCCAGGTCCACAGCGGCGAAGCCGCCCAGACGGCCAGCAACAAGGTCGCCCAAGCCCCCTGCACGGGCCAGCCTGCAAGCCAGGCGGCTGCCAACGCCAGCCCCATCAGCGCCGCCACCACCGGCACGCGCCGATGCTGTCGCAGCAGATCACCCAGCTGCTGGCGGGCAGCGGCCTGCGCGGCGGCGGCGGTGGTCCACTGCAGCAAGCCACGCCGCGACACCGTCTGGCGGTACAGGGCACGCGCCACCGCGTCGCCATACAGCAGCGCCAGCTGCAGCAATTGCGCCAGGTGCCACAGCGCCAGCGCCAGCGCGCGGCCCAGGTCGGCGGCGGCCTGGCGGTAAAACAAGGGCAGCGCGATGTCGTCGCGACTCGGTGCCATGCCCGCCACGGCGCCGAGCAGCGGCCCGGCGCAGAAGGCCGCAGCCACCACCGCCAGCGTCCACGACATCGGCAGCACGTCGCTGGCCAACACCAGTAGCAACAAGGCCAGCGCTGCCGGCGCCACCAGTGAACGGCGCAGGTTGTCCGCGATCTTCCAGCGGTTGATGAGCGGCAGGCCCAGGCGCCCGGCATGCCACAGGAAGGGCCACAGCTGCCAGTCGCCGCGCGTCCAGCGGTGCAGGCGCGAATGCGCGACGTCGGCGTGCACGGGCGCGTCTTCGACCAGCGTGACGTCGCTGAGCGCGGCGCAGCGGGCCAGCGAGCCCTCAATCAGGTCGTGGCTGAGCACCTGCCCCTCGGGCAGGCGATCGACCAGCGTGGAGTGCACCGCCTGCACGTCGAGCAGGCCCTTTCCGGTGTACGTGCCTTCGCCGAACAGGTCCTGGTAGATCTCGGAGCTGGACGCACTGTAGGGGTCGATGCCGCACTGGCCCGAGAACAGTCGGTGGAACAGCGTCACCGTCTCGGGCGCCGGCAGCGGGGTCACTACCCGTGGTTGCAGGATGCCGTAACCCGACACCACGAGGCGCCGCTGAGCGTCCAGCCGCGGCTGGTTCAGCGGGTGCGCGGCAACGCCCACCAGGTCGCGCAGGCGCCCCGGTGGCATGTCGGTGTCGGCGTCCAGCGTCACGATGTGTCGCGTGTCGGGCCGCGGCTGGCCGAGCGTCCCCAGATCGATGAAGGGGCGATAACCGGGTTCGCACAACAGGCGCACCAGTTGTTCGAGCTTGCCGCGCTTGCGTTCCCAGCCGATGAAGCACTGTTCGGTCTCCGACCAGCTGCGCGCGCGGTGCAGCAGCAGGAAACGTGGCGTGGCGCCATCGGCCGGGGCATGGCGTTCGTTGAGTGTGCGCACGCCGGCCAGCGCGGCAGCCAGCAGCTCGGCGTCGCACGGGCTGTCTGCCGCTGGTGCGTCGGCCCAGTCGCTGAGCAGCGCAAACTGTGCCTCGCGTTCGGGGTTGGCGATGAAGTGCTGCTCCAGCTGATCGCACAAGGCCTGGGTGGAAGCAACACTGGTCAGCATCGCGGGCATCACGACCAGCGTGCGGTGCTGTGGCGGTATGCCTTCAGAAAGCGCCAGGCGGGGCAGGTGCGCAGGGCGCGCCGATTCACTGATCAGGCGGTTGACCACCGCCACCACCGCTTCCGACGCCGGGCCCAGCAGCAGCAGCGCGGTGGCCAGCAACAACGGCCAGCCGGCATCGGGCCGCGCCTGGTGCTGCAGCAGCCACACGATGCCGCTGACGCTGAACAGCGCCAGGCTGCCCAGGTAGGCCCATGCGGTGACGCGGCGCAGGTCCGGGCTGCCGCTGCGCCAGCGCCGCAGGCGCAGGCCCAAGGCCTGGCGCAGTTCGTCCTGCCCGGCGCCCTGCCACCAGTAGGCGGCGGTGGCCGTGGGCGCCTGCGGATCGGTGTCGCGGGTGGTCAGGCGCAGCAGCACCTGAGCCACGGCGTCTTCTTCCTGCCGCGCTTCGCGCGCCAGCTGCTCGATGGCGTGCAAGGTATCGTTCTGCGTGTCGTCGCGTTCGTGCCCATGCACCGGGCAGCGCAACAGCGTCTGCATCACCGCACAGCTGTCGCCGATCACGGCGCGCCAGTCGACGCGGTCCAGCTGGCGCAGCGTGGTCAGGGCGTTGCGGATGCTCTGGTGATCCTCGGTCGCCTCGGCCTGCTGCCGCGCCAGCAGCCCCGCGGCGTCGCGCAGGCGCAGCATCAGCCACGCACTCAGCTCCCGCGCCTGCGTGTCGGGCAGCTCGTCCTCGCGCTGCTGCAGCTGCAACAAGAAGGGTTCGAGCACGCCGCGCCGCGCCAGCCGGTCGGCCAGCGCATCCAGCACCGGCAGCGAACGCTGCGCGTCGCTCTGGTCGATCCAGTGGTGCGCGGCATCGCGCGCCACCTGCTGCAGCGCAATGCGCTCGGCCAGCCGGCGCAGGTTTTCAAGCAGCACCGCGCGCAGCGTGGTCGGCAGTGCCCACAGTTCACCCAGCGTCAGCGCGCGCTGCCGCTGGTAGGCCTTGAGATAGGCCGTGAGCAAGGTGGCGTCCAGCCCGCTGTCGGTGTGCGCAACCCATGCCCAGGCTACGCCGTAGATGCGCGGCAAGCCAGCCAGCGGTTCGTCGCGCAGGCGCGGCAGCCGGCTGAAGAAACTGCGCGGCAGCTGGCTGCGGATGTCGCGCAGTTGCTCGTCGAGCAGCGCGGCGCTGTCCAGCAGCCAGCGTGCTGCGGGGCCCATGTGAAGGCCCTCGGCCGCATGGCGTTCGAGCACGTGGCGCGCCTGCTGCAGGATGTGCAGGTTCTCGCGCACGCGCGGCAGGAAGGTCGCGCCGACGTAGCGGCCGCGCACGACGGCATGGCTGTCGGCCAGGCTGCGGCCGTGCTGCTCCAGGCGCGCCTGACCGAACAACACCGAGCGGATCGGTGCCTCGAGCGCGGAGGTGGTGTCGCCGAAGGCCGCCAGGCCTTCGCTCAGGGCATCTTCAGGCGTGGTCGGTGGTGCAACACGACGCTCGGCCATGGGGTCATGCCCATGCGGTGCACACCGCCAGCACCACGCTGGCCGCAAAGACGGTGGTTACGAACCGCGGCGCAACCACGGTGTGCAGGCGTTCGATCCACAGCCAGGCGCTGGCCGGCCAGCCGCGCGCCGCCTTGCAATCGCGCAGGTGGCGACCCAGCGACTGGGCGTGTTCGCTGCGCAGCGGGACCATCTGCATGGGCAAAGCGTTCGATGCAAAGCCGGTTTTCATGGCGCTTGGGAAGTAAGGGTTTCAAGAAAAGGGCCGGTGAGGGGCTGCGCACGGGACTCACCGTGGTGACGTGGGCGGCGCCGGTTCACCGGGTACCGCTGGAGTTTTTGTCGTCCGACCAGGGCACCGTCCAACCCTTGTGGGCCACATCCACCAGGCTCTGGTCGAGCGCGGTCTGATGCGCCGGCTGCAACGCTGCGAAGAGCAGGCTGACGACAGCGACACCGAGGTAGACAAAGCTGCTGCGACTCTTCATGGCGTTTCTCCCCGGCCTGTTGCGGCCTTGAATGGTCTGGTGTACGGACTGATGCAAGCCCGGTGGCAAGGAACAGATGCAAAGACCGGTGCACGGTCTGCAGCGCGGTCATGCACAGGCATCGCATGAGGCTCAATGTAGGGCTGCAGGCTCCACTTGTCGGCCGGAAAGCCCCGCAAGCTCTTGCAGTCCTTGTCCTACGCGGTGCGGCTCGCCGGGCGCCAGGGCCTCGGCCAGCCGCCGCCCTTACACTGCGCCAGCCATTTCCAAAGAGGACGCAACATGATCCGGGTTGCCATCGTTGATGACCATGCCATCGTCAGGGCTGGCCTGCGCCAGTTCTTCTCCGAGCAGGTCGACCTGCGTGTCACCGGAGAGGCCAGCAACGGGCGCGAAGCGCTCGACCTCGTGCGCCAGGGTGATCTCGACGTGCTGGTGATGGACCTGTCGATGCCCGACCAGAGCGGCGTCGACGCATTGGCCGCGATCAAGGCGCGCAAGCCCGAACTGCCGGTGCTGATCCTCAGCGGCTACCCGGAAGCGCACTACGCGACGACGCTGCTGCGCCAGGGCGCCAGCGGTTACCTCAACAAGGAGTGCGACCCCGAAGAGATCGTGAAGGCGATCCGCACGGTGTTCCGCGGCCGCAAATACATCACGGCGGCGGTCGGCGAACTGCTGGCCGACGGCCTGGACAACCCGCAGTCGCAGTTGCCCCACGAGCAGTTGTCCGAGCGCGAGTTTCAGGTCTTCCTGCGCCTGGCCAAGGGCGAGACCATCGGCCACATGGCCGACAGCATGGCGCTGTCGGTGAAGACGGTCAGCACCTACCGCTCGCGCGTGATGGAAAAGCTCAAGCTGGCGTCGAACAGCGACCTGACCTACTACGCGCTCAAGAACGGGCTGATCCAGTAACCACCTCAGACGGGCAGCTGCAACGGCAGCGTGGCGCTCAGACAGGTGCCGGCGCCAGGCGCCGACTTCACGAACAGGTTTCCGCCGTCGCCCTCGATGCGGTAGCGCATGCCCTGCAGGCCGTAAGAGCCGGCCTTCGAGCCGACCATCTTGAAGCCCACGCCGTCGTCGGTTACCGAAACATTGGCGTGGCCATCGTGCGAGCGCAGTTCAATCTTCACCGTGCGCGCGCTGGCGTACTTGGCCACGTTGTTCAAGGCCTCCTGAACCAAGCGGAACAGGGTCAGCTGGCTCTGTTCGTTCAACGCCACGGCCTCGAGCGCGCAGTCGATGCGGATGTCGGCACCCACGGCGAAGTCGCGTGCCAGAATCTCCAGCGCCGGCACCAGGCCCAGGTTGGTGAGCGTCGAGGGCCGCAGATCCTCGGTGATGCGCCGCGTCAGCGCGATGATGCTGTTCAGTGTTTCGTTGAGGTGGATCAGGCGCTCGGCGGCCTCGGGTGAAAGGGCGGCCACGCGGGTCTTGATGCGCGCGGCGTCCAGTTTGGCCGCCGTGAGCAGCGAGCCCAGCTCGTCGTGCAGCGCCCGCGCCAGCCGGTTGCGTTCGTCTTCACGCGCCGTTTGCAGGTGGCGTGCCAGTTCGGCGAATTCCTGGGTACGGCTGTCGAACTGGGCCTGGAGGTTGTCGCGTGCCGCCTCCGCCACTTGCAGCCGCGTGAACTCGCCCGTACGGCGCTGGCGCAAGTACAGCGCCAGCGCCAGCAGGCCCAAGGCGATCATCACCACGATGACGATCTGCGAAGCGAGCAGCGCGGTGATGTTCATGCCACGGCCACGGCTACCGCAGTGACCGGCCACAATCGAAGTGCGCTCTCCAGGGTGCAGCGGCCGCCCTGACCAGCCGCTGACAGGGCGGCCGATCCCCGATCGCCCGCGGCTGCACCGATGTCCCATACCGCAGGGGCGGGTTGGGGAAAGGTCAAGAACGGGCCACGGGCGAACATGGCCAAAGGTTAACAAAACAAATCCACGTCGTCAGTGCGCTGGCGAACAGACACGCCGCAACCGGAATGAGTTCTTCAGCGAACCTGCATCAGGGAAAGTGCGCCCGATAGGCCCGCCGTTGGCGCGCGTAACAGGGGCAGGCTGCCGACTCCAGACCCCGGCGGTCCAGCACCACCACCTCGCCGCGGTGGTAGCTGATCAGACCCTGACGCTGCAGTTCACCTGCGGCCACGGTCACGCCGACCCGGCGCACACCCAGCATCGAGGCCAGAAACTCGTGCGTGACGTGAAAACGGCTGGCATGCGCGCGGTCTTCACTCATCAGCAACCAGCGCGCCAGCCGTTGCCCGATCTGGTGAAAACGCAGGCAGGCGGCAGAGACGGACATTTGCTCCATCAAAACGAACACATAACGCAGCAGCGTGATGCGCAAGGTGTTGCTCAGCGACAACTCGGCCTCCAAGGCTGCAGCGGGTATGCGCCAGGCCGCACCGGCACCCTGCACCATGGCCTGCATCGGCGCCACCGCCACGCCCAGCACCAGTGCGGCGCCATAGAGGCCTTCGCGCCCCACCATGCCCACTTCCAGGCTGGCGTGCTCATCGATGCGCGTCAGCTGCGAAATGAAACCGTCCACCGGAAAGTAGGCGTGAAGCAAGGTGGCTCCCGCCTCGCACAACACTTCGCCCGGCACCAGTTGCACATCTTCACACGATGCCAGCAAGCGCAGTCGGTCCTTGCGCGGCAGCGACTGGATGAGATGATTCTGTGCAGGGTCCAATTGCGCTCCAGTCGGAATCAACCGGGTCCACATGGGCCCGCGGCGCAAAGAACGAGACTAGGGTGCACCGAACGGGTTGACTGTGCCCTGGCGTACATAGCGCCTGCCCCCACATCACCTGCCCGCACCCGGCGCGATCAACGCGGTGCAACCACCCCGTTGTCGTCCGACAACACGATCTCCACGCGCCGGTTCAGCTGACGACCGCCCGAACTGTCGTTGCCAGCCACCGGAAAGGCCTCTCCGTAACCCACGGCACTGAGCCTGTCGCTGCCCACGCCCAATCCGACCAGAGCCGCCTTCACAGCTTCGGCCCTGCGTGAAGACAGCGCCTGGTTGTGGCCGTCGTTGCCGACGCTGTCGGTGAACCCCTCGACCACCGCGCGGCGCAGTGGATAGGTCTTCATGAAGGCCACCAGCTTGTCCATGCTGCGCAGCCCGCCGCTCTTGATTTGCGACTGGTCGGTGTCGAACAACACGTCGCCGATGGTCACCACCATGCCGCGATCGGTCTTCTTCGCGTTCAGCTCGGTCAGCTGCTTTTGCAGGGCCGCGGCGCGGCGTTCGGCGTCGCCGGCCTGCTGTTGGGCCAGCTCGGCTTCGCGCTGGGCGCTCATGGTGTCGCGCAGCGCGCCTTCGGCACTGCGCTGCGCAGTCTGTGCATCGCGCTGGGCAGATTCGGCCTTGCGCTGCGCCACCTGCGCGTCCAGTTGCGACGCGGCGGCATCGTTCTGTGCGGCAGTCACTTCCTTCGTCCTGGCGGCCAGGCGCAGTTGGTCGCGTTCGCTGTTGGCGCGGGTCACCGCGGCTTCGTCGGCGCGCCGGCTGCCGGCCTCCTGCAGCAGGCCCACACGTTGCTGCGCCAGGTAAGCCAGGTGGTCCACCGTGGCGGTGTCTTCACGCTGCGCCAGCGCAGCGTCGGCCGCTGCCAGCGCTTCGGTGGCCTGCCGCAATTCGCCGCCGGCCAGGCCCTGTGTCCTGGGGTCGGCCTGCGCCAGACGCAGGCTGTTGCGGGCATCTTCCACGCGAGCATTGGTGGTGGGGGCGCCGGCGCAGGCGGCCAGCACCGCCAGCGGCAACAAGGCCAGTGGCAGCAGCCGGGGCAGGATCGGACGGCGCAGAAGATGCTGGGGTGAAGCTTGGTTTTTCATGGTGGGTGCTCTTGGTGAAGTCGAGGGTCGTGATGAGTGTTTTCAGGGTGTCAGGGCGCCTTGCGGCCCATTTCCTCGCGCAGCGCGCGGCTTGCGGCCTGCACTTCGTCAGCCGCCTTTTTCGATTTGCTGCTCTCGGCCTTGGCCTCGGCCAGCAACGCATCGACCTGGGCTTGTTGCGCCAGCCGACGTGCCTCGATCGGGGCGCCCGCGCCCACAGCCAGTTGGGCGCGCCGCAGCTTGTCGCGCGCCAGGCTCATCTCGGCCGGGGCCAGCGCCTGTGCGCCTGCGGCTTCGGCGTGCGCAACAGCCGCGGCGGTGACTGCAATCTGTTCGGTAGGCATCGGAGCGGTGGCGCAGGCACCCAGCACCAGGGTCAAGGTGGACACCATCACCAGGCCCAGGGCCATCCGCAGCGGATGCTGCAGCCAGTCGGTGGCAGGCGCGGCCTCCACGGTGTCGTGCATGAGCGATTGGGTATTCATGAAGATGGGCCTTTGTGTGGTGGGTCAGCCGGAAGCAGGCAACCCTGAAGTGACGCAGCTTGGGCGGTCGCAGGCGTGCCGTCCGTGCGCTACCGATCACAGCGAAACAACGGCCTGTCGTCCTACAGCACGGCGCGATGCACGCCGATGGCCCCTGTGAAGCGCGACTTCTAGAGTTGCTCCATGGGTTGTCGCTGCTTCATCACACCATCAGGACACGACCACGAAACGAATGAAGATGTGAGCTGGCCCCACAGGTCCAGCGGTCATGCACGAACCCTCACCCTGACCATCAACCGAAGGAGCATCCACATGCAATCACGTACCGCCTCAACCGGCCTGAGCCAAGTCCGCCACACCCTCACCCGCCTGACCTTCGCCGCCGCCGTGGCGTCGTTTGCACTGGTCACCGCCACCGGCTGCGCCGTGACGCGCGGACAGGAATCGGTGGGTGCCTATGTCGACGACACCGCCATCACGACGGCCGTCAAGGCTCGTTTCATCGACAACAAGCTCGTCGACGCCGCGTCGATCAGCGTCGAGACCTTGAAGGGCACCGTGATGCTGTCGGGTTTCGCCAAGAATTCGACCGAGCGCACCACCGCCGAATCGTTGGCCTGGAAAGTGAATGGCGTGAAGGCCGTGAAAAACGAAATCGCCGTTCGTCCGTAACAGCACTGATCTCAAGCACCCAGGCCTGGTAAACCTTGGGCCCGATGCCGGCTGACCGAAGACTTCGGCAGCCGGCATTTGGCGTTATCCGGGTCACAAGCCATCACTTTGCGGTGCCCGTTGCCAAGCAAGTCAGCGCTCCTTGACCCCTGAAGCAAGGCCGGATGGGCGAAGTCGGACGCGCGCCTTCCTTGCAGAACCTTCTCTCGGCGGCGCCAGAGCCTGTTGACCCAAGCCGAGCAGCCTGCGCGATCAGCCCGTGCAGCCCACTTGCGTGATCAGTGGCGCCATCGACACCATGGTCGTGGGGCCGTAGATGGTGGCGAAGGCCACGTCCTTGGCGTCACGGCCGGTCGCCACGCGCACCAGGTCGTCGATGGGCGACATGTGGGTGGCGTCGAACAGCACCCACCGGTGGCCAAGATAGGCCTCGAACATCGCGTGAAAATCGGGCGGCGGTGCGTCGAAGTGCGCATAGCCCACCACCAGCCGCGCCGGGATATTGAGCGCGCGGCAGAAGGTCACGCCCAGGTGGGCAAAGTCCCGGCACACACCGACCCGGTCAGCGAACACATCGCGCGCCGTGGTCGTCGCGTTTGACGTGCCGATCTGGTAGCGGACGTTCTGGTGAATCCAGTCGACGACAGCCTGTACCCGCGACAGCCCGTGCGGCAGCTGGCCGAAGAGCCCCTGCGTCGCCTGGCTCAAGTGGTCTGACTCGCAGTAGCGGGTGGGATTGAGGTTGTGCAACAAGTCGTCGGGCAGCTCGGCGATCGGCACTTCCTGGGCCTGCGGGTCCAAGGGTTGCACCGTGCGCTGCACCCGGGCCTGGTAGCGCAGCGTGAGCGGGCCGCTGTCGACATGCAGGCGTGTGAAGCGGTGTCCGACACCAGGGTCGGCATACACACGTCGAGGCACGTCTGGCGTGATGACCAGTGACTCGCTGAGCACCTGCTGGTCCATGCCGTTGTGGGCGTGGATCTGGAACACGAAATCGCTCGGGCCACGGACTTCGTACTCCAGCGTGCAGTCGATGTCGAAGTTTTTCGCCAGCGGCGCATCCGGCAGCGTGGCTCGCTGGGTATAGGTGGCTGCGCTGGGCGCGTTCGACGCGACGGGCGCGGCGCTGTTTGGGGTGTTGTTCGCGCTGGAGGCGCTGGAGGCGCTGAGGGCGCTGGGGGTGTCGTTGGCGCCTTCGAGGCTGTTTGTGGCTGACATGGACATGTTGGAATCGCTTCGGTGAATCACTCGCTGATTGCAGCGAATGGCGCCCTGCTCTGGCGTCGGCCCGCTGCCCGACGGGCGGTAGGACAAACACCCGTCACCTCGCGCTCGCGCGCCAGCGAAGCGGTGTGACTCAACAGCGTCGCGCTCCCGGTCGGGCGAACTTAATGTGCAGCTGTGACGAGCACCTGGCGAGCGGGGCGAAGGCACCGCCCAGGCCGCCGCCGAAGTCGACCTTCACGGACGCCCGCAGCCATGCAGCGCCTGCAACGCAGCGACCTGTTGCTGGTCGCGGGATCAAGGCAGCAGCGCCTTCGCCGCCTCGATGCGCAGCGCCAGGTCCAGGCTGTCGTTGTTCATGACGTCGAGCAAGAAACGCCGGGGGTCGAGCGAGCTGGGCGCCTGCGTTGCAGGTTGCGGCGCCAACCCAGACGCGGCAGGCGCCGTGGCCGGACTGAGCCGCTGCAACGCCTGCTCGAAGTTTGCTGGCGCGATGCACTTCAGCGGCGCCAGCAGCTGCGCCTGGCCATCGGGGTTGGGCGGGACATCGAGCCAAGGTGCGTCGGCGAACATCGGCACGAGATCGGACGCGACAAAAACCGCCCACTGGCCGCTGTCGGCCTGCAAGGCAGGTACCGGCCGCGCATGCACAGGCGGACCCGCTGACGAAGCAGCCAGCGCGGGCAGCAGGGCCACACGAGCGGGCGCCATGTCGCCCAGGTAGCGGCGCCGCAAGGCGTCGAGAAAGGCCCGCGCCTGCGTCGCTGGCACCGGCTTCAGCAGCGAAAACCAGAGCTGAAAACCGTCGCTGCCGTTGACGGCAATGGCTGGCGCGGGCAACGTCAGATCAGCCTGAACGCCGCCCCACACAGTCGACAGCACGGCCCAGTCGGCCGGTCTGGCCAGTTCCAGCACCATCGCCCGCACCCGCCCTTGCGCATCGACGAGGCCGCGAGCGTCAAGTTCCAGGTCCGGGTGGGCGTCGGCCTGGGGCGCATACAGGCGCTGCAGTTCTCGTTGCAATCGGTTCATGGGGGGGTCCGTGGCACGACGTTTGGAAGCAAGCCGACTCTAGACGCCCTGGGCTGCTGAAGTCGGGTGTGGAGCGTCATGCGCCACCATGGCGAAAGCTTGCGCTGGCTGCCGGTGGAAGACCACCGGCAACGGGCCGCGGCCGAGCGCTTGAAAACACGTCGTGGCCGGCGCGCCGGATCAACACGTCGCCGCATGAAATGATGCGCTGTGCCGCTGAGTCCTGAAGATCTGCAACACATCGCCGCACGCACCCTGGCGCACTACGAGCAGCACGCCCAGAGTTACTGGGAAGGCACGCGCGGC
>JANOZF010000068.1:0-6925 GCA_031429255.1 Rubrivivax sp. | reverse complement strand
GTGGGGCCGGCGGCAATGTCGCGCGCCAGCGCCAGCGCTTCGGCGGCCAGCGCCTCGGGCTCCACCAGGCGGTTGTAGAAGCCCCAGCGCTCGGCCTCGGCACCGGGCAGTGCGCGGCCGGTGTACAGCCATTCACTGGCTCGGCCCTGGCCCACGATGCGCGGCAGCATGGCGCACGCACCCATGTCGCAACCGGCCAGGCCGACGCGGTTGAACAGAAAAGCCGTCTTGCTGCGTGCCGTGCCGATGCGCAGGTCGCTGGCCATGGCCAGGATGGCGCCGGCACCGGCACAGACGCCGTCCACCGCGGCCACGATGGGCTGCGGGCAGTGGCGCATGTTCTTCACCAGTTCACCGGTCATGCGCGTGAACATCAGCAGCTCGGGCGCCTTCAACTGAATCAGCGGGCCGATGATCTCGTGCACATCACCGCCACTGCAGAAGTTGCCACCGGCGCCTTGCACCACCACCGCATGCACATCGGGTGCGTGGCGCAGCGCCAGGAACAGGTCGCGCAATTCAGCATAACTGTCGAAGGTGAGCGGGTTCTTGCGCTCGGGGCGGTTCAGCGTGATGGTGCCCACGCCGCCATCCACCTGCCACAGGAAGTGCTGCGCCTGGTAGCCGGCCAAGGGCCTGCGGTTGCCGGCGGTGAGCGTGGGGTCGACGCGCGGGGTGTTCGCTTCGGTCATGTCTGCCTTGCTTTGTGAATGTGCTTGCTTGTGCACACTGTTTTGACGCTATTCATCACCCCAGCTCAGCCGCCGGCCTTGGCACGCTGAAACAGCGATTCCATCTGCGGCTTGCCGCTGACGTATTGCGGCGGCCACACGGTGCCGGTGTAGCCGATGCGGGCGGCCTCTTGCAGCGTCCACGCCGGATTGGCCAGGTGCGGGCGCGCCACGGCACACAGGTCGGCGCGGCCGGCGCTGATGATGCTGTTGACGTGGTCGGCCTCGCTGATGGCGCCCACCGCGATGGTGGCGATGCCCGCTTCGTTGCGGATGCGGTCGGCAAAGGGCGTCTGGTACATGCGGCCGTAGCTGGGCTTCTGTTCGGCGCTGACCTGGCCCGAGCTGCAGTCGATCATGTCGGCACCGGCGGCCTTGAACGCGTGCGCGATCTGCACCGCGTCGCTGGGCGTGATGCCGCCTTCCACCCAGTCGTGCGCCGAGATGCGCACCGACATCGGCAAATGGCCGGGCCACGCCGCGCGCACCGCGGCAAACACCTCCAGCGGGTAGCGCAGGCGGTTTTCCAGGCTGCCGCCGTAGGCGTCGGCGCGGTGGTTGGTCAGTGGCGAGATGAAGCTGGACAACAGGTAGCCGTGTGCGCAGTGCAGTTCCAGCCAGTCAAAGCCCGCCTCAGCGGCCCGCTGCGTGCTGCGCTCGAAATCGGCGCGCACGCGGTCCATGTCGCCACGTGTCATCGCCCGCGGTACCGCTCCATCCGGCAGGTAGGGCTGCGCCGATGCAGCCAGCAGCGGCCAATTGCCGTCTGCCAGCGGCTGGTCGGCGCCAGCGCCCTGCCAGGGCGCGTTGGTGCTGCCCTTGGGACCGGCGTGGCCAATCTGGATGGCGATCTTGGCCGTGCTGCCCTGGTGCACGAAGTCGACGATGCGCTGGAAGGCGGCATGCTGCGCGTCGTTCCACAGGCCCGGACACCCGGGCGTGATGCGCGCATCGGGCGTGGGGCAGGTCATCTCCACCATCACCATGCCCGCGCCGCCGACGGCGCGCGCGCCCAGGTGCACCATGTGGAAGTCGCCGGGCACGCCGTCGACGCATGAATACTGCGCCATCGGCGACACGACGATGCGGTTCTTCAGCGTCACGCCGCGCAGCCGGTAGGGCGTGAACATGGGCGGCACGGGCACCGGCGTGTCCAGCCCGGCGCGGTGGTCGAACCACTGCTCGAAGCCGTCCAGCCAGCCCTTGTCGCGCAGGCGCAGGTTTTCATGGCTGATGCGCTGGCTGCGCGTGAGCATGCTGTACATGAACTGCTCGGGCTCGAGCTGGTCGCAGTAACGCTCACCGCACACCTCGAACCATTCCATCGCGTTCCAGGCTGCGTTCTGCAGCCGCAGGACGTCCACACGGCGGGCGGCCTGGTACTGCTTGAGCACCTGCTCGATGTTGGTGGACGAGTCGCCCACTTCCTTGAACAGGCGCGTCAGTTCAATCGCATCTTCCAGCGCCAGCTTGGTGCCCGAGCCGATGGCAAAGTGCGCCGTGTGCACCGCGTCGCCCATCAGCACCACATGGCTGTTGCCGTTGTGCAGCGACCATTGCTCGCAGTTCACGCGCTGGAAGTTCAGCCACGCCGAGCCGCGCAGGTGGCGCGCGTTGGACAACAGTTTTTCGCCCTTCAGGTCTTTGGCAAACAGCTTTTCGCAGAAGGCCACCGAGGTGTCGACATCGGCCTTGTCCAGCCCATGCGCCAGCCACACGTGCTCGGGGCATTCGACGATGAAGGTGCTGGTGCTGCTGTCGAACTTGTAGATGTGGGCCTGGAACCAGCCGTGTTCGGTTTTCTCGAAGATGAAGGTGAAGGGCTCGTACAGCTTCTTCGTACCCAGCCAGATGAAGCGGTTGGGCCGGGTCACGATGTCGGGCTTGAACACCGCAGCGTGGTGGCTGCGCACGCGTGAATTGATGCCGTCGCTGGCCACGATCAAATGCGCATCGGGATACTCGGCGTCCGGCGCGCCGCCCGTGGCACCGGCTTCGCTTTCAAACACCAGCTTCACGCCCAGCACTTCGCAGCGCGCCTGCAGGATGTTCAGCAGCTTCTTGCGCCCGATGCCGACAAAGCCGTGGCCGCCGCTGCGGATGACGCGGCCCTTGAACTGCAGCTCGATGTCGTCCCAGTGCGCAAACGACTGCTCGATGGAATCGGCCGATTCCTTGTCCCACCGGCGCATGTTGTCCATGGTGGCGTCGGAGAACACCACGCCCCAGCCGAAGGTGTCATAGGGCTTGTTGCGCTCGACCACCGTGATGTCGTGCCGCAGCCCTCGTTCCAGCCCCAGTTTCCTCATCAGCAGGCCGAAGTACAGGCCGGCGGGGCCACCGCCGATGCAGACGATCTTCATGCGCTGGATGCCTTGGGTTGTGCTGCGGTGGAACCGATGATAGTTTAAGCCTCAAGTAATTGTTGGGATGGGTTTGGGGGTGTTGAAGCTGCTTGGGGTGGTTGCTGTGCCTGTGGGCTTTGCAGATGCTGTTGCGGCTGGTGCCTGCCCGAAAAGGCGTGCTTGCTGCGGTGGCGCCTCGCGGCAGGCGGCACCCGGCTACGCGGCCCGATGGAGCGGTCGGCGCGTTGCGCCGACTCCGCTGCGCTGCTCACACGCCGCGCGTGCGGCAAAACTCGCTGCGTTCGCTGCGCTCTCTGCGCTCAGACAGTTGCCGCAAGTCAGTTTTTGAAGCGCGCCAAGGCGCGCCGCCCGGCAAGCTGCGCTGCTCGCCGCGCCATAGGGCCGCGCAGCCGGGTACCGCCTGCCGCTCAATCACCAGCGGTGGTGGTCAACCACTGGCGTACACACCCACTGCGCGGTCGCCATTTGTTGGCACGGCCCCTGCTGGCCCGCCACCGCTGCTGGAAGCAAAGGCGGGCGGGCGTAGGGCCTGGCGCGCATCTGAAGCGCCGAGAAGCGCAGGGCTTGCGGCCGCGCGCGCAGCGCGCATCAAGAACTGACTCATGGCGACTGTTTGAGCGCAGCGCCCGCAGGGCGCGTAGCGAGTTTCGCCATGGGGCCGCAAGACCGAGCATCGCAGGGGAGCCGTAGCGCAGCGAAGGCCGCTTCAGCTAAGCGCCAGGGCCTGCGGGCGCCCGACTTTGCCGCCACCAAAGGCGACCACGCCCCAAGCAAGACCGGCCCAGCCAGAGCCCGGCCAGCGCAGCAGGATCAGGCGTTGACGTTCACCACCAGCCGCCCCCGCACCTTGCCAGCCAGGATGTCGGCTCCCGCCTGCACCACTCCGCCCATGCCGATCTCGTGCGTGATGGCTTCCAGCTTCGCCAGGTCCAGGTCACGCGCCAAACGCGCCCAGGCCGCCTGACGAACGGCAAAAGGTGCCATCACGCTGTCAATGCCGTACAGCGTGATGCCACGCAGGATGAACGGTGCCACCGAGCCCGGCAGATCCATGCCCTGCGCCAGCCCGCAGGCCGCCACCGCGCCGCCGTAGCGTGTACCTGCGCAGGCGTTGGCCAGCGTGTGGCTGCCCACCGAGTCGACAACGCCGGCCCAGCGTTCCTTGGCCAGCGGTTTGCCGGGCGCCGACAGTTCGTCGCGTGAAATCACCTCGGCCGCGCCCAGTCCCTTCAGGAAATCGGACTCCTGCAAACGCCCGGTGCTGGCCACCACGCGATAGCCCAGCTTGGACAACAAGGCCACCGCCACACTGCCCACGCCGCCATTGGCACCCGTGACCAGCACGTCGCCACTGGCCGGCGTGACGCCGTGCTTTTCCAGCGCCAGCACACACAGCATCGCCGTGTAGCCCGCCGTGCCGATGGCCATGGCCTGCCGCGCCGACAAGCCCGCCGGCAGCGGCACCAGCCAGTCGGCCTTCACGCGCGCCTTCTGCGCCAGGCCGCCGCTGTGCGACTCACCCACGCCCCACCCGTTCAGCAGCACCGCATCACCGGCCTTGTAGCGCGCGTCGCTGCTGTCCAGCACCGTGCCGGCGAAGTCGATGCCGGCGTGCAACGGGAACTTGCGCACCACCGGGCTCTTGCCGGTGAGCGCCAGGCCGTCCTTGTAGTTGATGGTGGAGTAGTCGACGCGCACCGTGACGTCGCCCGCCGGCAGCGCGCCGTCGTCCACGTCTTTCAGGCTCGCGCGATAACCGGATTCATCTTTTTCAACGACGATGGCTTTGAACATGCAAGGTCTCCAGGCAGGGGGGGCTTTCAGATGAGGTCATTGTGCGGGAGCTGCACTCAGCGCCTGCAAGGTCTGTTGCGCGATCACGGCTTCTTCGTTGGTGCGCAGCACCCAGGCTGCCACCGGGCTGGCGGCTGTGGTCACACAGCCCAGGCCGCGCTGGTTGGCGGCCGCGTCGGCGCGCAGGCCCAGCCAGGCGGCGCCTTCCATCACCCGTTGGCGTATGGCGACGGCGTTTTCGCCCACGCCGCCGGTGAACACCAGCGCATCCAGGCCGCGCAATGCGGCGGCCAGTGCCGCCAGTTCGAGCAGGATGTGTTCCACCAGGTGGTCAACGGCCAACTTGGCCGCCGTGGTCTCGCTGGCCAGCAGTTGCCGCATGTCGCTGCTCAGGCCCGACAGCCCCAGCCAGCCGCTTTCGCGCGCCAGCAGTTGCTCCACGGCATCGACCGTCAGGCCCTCCTGCCGCATCAGGTGCAACACCACGGCCGGGTCCAGCCGGCCGCAGCGCGTGCCACTGGGCAGGCCGTCCAGCGGCGAAAAGCTCATCGTCGTGGCCACGCTGCGGCCGCCCTGCAGGGCGCACATCGAAGCCCCGTTGCCCAGGTGCGCCACCACCACGCGGCCGGCGGCCAGCGCGGGCGCGGCCTGCTGCAGTTGCTGTGCAATCGACGCGTACGACAGGCCGTGAAAGCCATAGCGCCGGATGCCGCGGTCGTGCAGCGCCTGCGGCAGCGCAAAGCGCTGGTGCACCTCGGGCATGGTGCGGTGAAAGGCGGTGTCGAAACAGGCCACTTGCGGCACGCCCGGAAAGGCCAGCATCGCGGCGCGCAAACCCGCCAGGTTGTGCGGCTGGTGCAGCGGCGCCAACGGCGCCAGCGCCTCGATGGCGGTGACGACGCCGCTGTCCACCAACGCCGGCCCGGCAAACCGCGTGCCGCCGTGCACCACGCGGTGGCCCACGGCGCTGATGGCTTCACCCCCCAATTGCTGCAGCAGATCCGCCAGCGCGTCGGCGTGCGACGCACCTCCGACCCCCAGCCCTTCCAGCAAGCCACTGCGGCGCGGCACGCCGGCAGCCATACCGGCGCCGCCGTCGAACAAGGCGTACTTGATCGACGACGATCCGGCGTTGAGAGTGAGTACGGCGTTCAAGCCAGCTTCAGACGTAGTCTTTGTACTTGTCCAGGAAACGAACCGGCTTGCTCAGCGCGTCACGCCGGAACGGGTCGCCCAGCTCGCGCGTGCACATGATCTCGATGACACAGGTCTTCTTCTGGTTCATCTGCAGGTCGATGGCCTTCTTCAGGGCCGGGCCCACGTCTTCCAACCGGTCGACGACGATGCCCTCGGCGCCCATGGCCTTGGCGATGCCGGCGAAGCTTTCGCTTTCCAGTTCACCGGCCACGAAGCGGCGGTTGTAGAAGTCGACCTGGTTCTTCTTTTCCGCGCCCCACTGGCGGTTGTGGAACACCACGCCGGTGACCGGGATCTTGTGGCGCACCGCCGTCATGATCTCGCTCATGCTCATGGCCCAGGCGCCGTCGCCGCTGTAGGCCACCGCGGGCCGGTCGGGCGCGGCCAGCTTGGCGCCGATCATCGTGGGCAATGAGTAGCCGCAGTTGCCGAAGCTCATCGGCGCGAAGAAGCTGCGCGGCTCATCGAAGCGCAGGTAGCTGTTGCTCACGGCATTGATGTTGCCGATGTCGGTGGACACCATCACGCGCGGCGGCATGGCCTTTTCGAGTTCACGCAGCACCTGGCGCGGGCTGAGGTAGCTGCCGCCATTGAAGGTGCGCTCGCCCTTGGCCTCTTCGATCATGTCCAGGCTGTAGGCGTCGCGCTCGTGGGTCCAGCCGTCCAGCTCTTTTTCCCACGCCGCCTTCTCTAGGCTGATGCGCGCGGCGCGTTCCATCTTGTTGCCGTCGCTGGCCAGTTCCAGCGTGGCCAGCCGCGCCAGCAGCGTCTTGGCCACCGCCTTGGCGTCACCGTGAATGCCGACGTGGATCTTCTTCACCAGGCCCAGGTTGGTGT
>JANOZF010000067.1:0-6696 GCA_031429255.1 Rubrivivax sp. | reverse complement strand
CCGGGAACTGGAAGCTCATGAAGTCGAGCATGTAGCTCCAGAAGACGAGCGTGGCGATCAGCACCATGCCGTCGGTGGCCGAAGTGGCGCTGCCGATCATGCCGTTCTGCGCCGCATCGCCGAGGATCACGACGAACAGGAAGTCGCTGAGGCCGAGCGACCCGACGTCGCGCCGCAGGATGAAGCGAAAGACGATGAAGAGAAACCAGTACATCAGCGTGCCGCGCAGCGCCAGCTCCAGCGGTGAGACCGTGAAGTTGAAAATGCCGGACAGGTCGAGGTCGAGGATGTTCACTGCACGCTCCGCTACAGCGTCTTCAGTGCCGCTTGGGTACACCGTCCTGTGGTCACGGCGGGCTCTCCGCGGAGCGGCCCTGCCCCAGCACGATGCGCGCCCCGCGCTGATAGGTCCAGTAAGCCAGCGCCCAGTTCAGCAGCACGCTGACGCGGTTGCGAAAGCCGATCAGGAAAAACACGTGCGCGGCCAGCCAGAACCACCAGGCCAGCAGGCCCGAGAGGTGGAAGCCGCGCAACTCCACCACCGCCGCCATGCGACCGATGGTGGCCAGGTTGCCGTGATCCGTGTAGACAAAGTGCTGGGCGCTACGGCCAGCCAGGCGAGCACGCAGGCTGCGGGCCACGCACGCGCCCATCTGCTTGGCCGCGGGGGCCACGCCGGGCACGGGGCGGCCGTCGGCCTGCGACAAGGCGGCCAGGTCGCCGGCGACGAACACGTCCGCGTGGCCAGGGATGGTGAGGTCAGGGTTGACCTGCACCCGTCCGGCACGGTCCAGCGGCACGCCCAGCAGCGCACCCAGGGGCGAAGCGGCAACACCCGCTGCCCACAGCACCGTGCGACACGGTATGAAGTCACCTCCCAGGCGGTAGCCCTGGTCCGTGATGGCGACCACAGGCGTGCCGCAGCAGACCTCCACACCCAGTGCTTCGAGCTGCGCCGTAGTGCGCTGTCGCAAGGCCGGCGGGAAGCTGGCCAGAGGCGCAGCGCCTGCTTCGATGAGCCGCACCGAAGCCTGCCGCGGGTCGAACCGGCGGAACTCGTGGCGCAGCGTGTGGCGCGCGATTTCGGCCAGCGTGCCGGCCAATTCCACCCCCGTGGGCCCGCCGCCCACGATGGCGAAGCGCAGCCAGGCCCGACGCTCTTCCTCGCTGGTGGCGGCTTCGGCCTGCTCGAAAGCAAGCAGGATGCGGCGGCGAATGGCCAGCGCATCGTCCAGCGTCTTCAGGCCTGGAGCATGCGCGGCCCATTCGTCGTGACCGAAGTAGGCGTGGGTGGCGCCGCTGGCCACCAGCAGCTGGTCATAGGGCAGCGTCTGCGCCGCCACCGGACGCCCCAACTGCACCGTCTTGCCGTCGACGTCGATTCCACTCACTTCAGCCATCAGCACCTGCACATTGCGTTGGCGGCGCAGGATATGCCGCAGCGGCGCGGCGATGTCCGGCGCGGAGAGGCCTGCCGTCGCCACCTGATACAGCAGTGGCTGGAACAGATGGTGGTTGGCCTTGTCCACCAGCGTGATGCGCACCGGTGCCGAAGCCAGCGCTCGCGTGCACCACAGGCCGGCAAAGCCGCCGCCGACGATCACCACATGCGGTGTTGCGCGATTCATGGCATTTCTGTCCGCGCTGACGCAAAAAGAGGAATCCGAAAGCCCTTTTGCATTTTCATTGCAGCCTGTTCTCGTCACGAATCTCGTCACGAACCTCGTCACGAACGGTAAACGTCCTGCGCGCGATGGCTGGCCCAGGGCTTGTGAAGGTCATTGGAAGGTGGGTCGTTGCGCGGTCGCAGGCCGGACTGAGAGTGCGCTTTGCGGGGGTCTTCCGGCATCGCGACCTCGACATCATGCTTCGCCTATCCACGCCCGGTCAGCACGTTGTATTCAGCTTCGCGCTGCCGCGGGCGGTGGCGGTTGATGTTGCCGCAGCCGCGCGTCCGCCGCCGCAAGACGAGACCGCATTCGAGTTGAGGCCACGTCCTACACAGCCGCTCTTCAGACGATCAGCTGTTTGGCCACCGGCGGACCATGGCCTGTCCGAGGAGCATCGTCATGCGCATCATGCACTGCACCGTGGTCCGCCGCTACCTGATCGGCATGACCGCCACGTGGTCGGCGCTTGGACCACCGAACTGAAAGGATCGATGCAGCCGCTTGCCATGGGAGCAGCCAACACGTTGACGCCCACCGCCACCGTTGTGCGACAGGTGCGGACTCGCAAGCGCCGGTGACCCCGGCCGCGCCGCGCTTTTCTTGCGGCACCGGCCTTCCAACGTCCACGTAGGCGCCGTCCGACGCGAAGAGCGCACGTTGGGAGACAGTCAAAGGAGCTGATCGGCCATGTTATCGCCCAGCGGGCCGACCTAGGCTTGTCCCCGCAGCGTGCAGATGCGCGCTGCAGTCCGCCCCTCTCTCTCACCCACGAAAGGCTCCCCATGACAAGCAAGACCAGCCCGAAGGGAACTACCGCATCGGCCGGCAAGATCGACGCGATCAAGCTGCTCACCGACGACCACAAGGAAGTGCACAAGATGTTTGTGCAGTACGCCAAGCTCTGCAAGGACGGCGCCGAAGGCACGGAGCGCCAGCCCGTGGCCGAGCAGATCTGCATGGCCCTCACCGTGCACGCGGCGATCGAGGAAGAGATCTTCTATCCCGAAGCCCGTTCGGCCGGTGTCGAAGCCGCGGTGCTCGACGAGGCCGAAGTCGAACACGCGAGCGTCAAGGATCTGATTGCGCAGATCGAGGGCATGGACCCCGACGACGAGCTCTACGACGCCAAGGTGACCGTGCTTGGGGAGTACGTTGATCATCACGTCAAGGAAGAACAGGACGAGCTGTTTCCCAAGTGTCGCCAGTCGGCGATGGACTTGAAGGCTCTGGGCACCCAGTTGGCAGCCCGCAAGGCCGAACTGATGGCCGAGATGAGCGAAGGCATGGAGGTGACTTGACGCTGTGAGCCCGGGACACCCATGCATCGAAGCGCCTGCTCTGCATAACGTTCAAAATGGGTGTCCTCCTTCTTTGCAGAGGCAGTGTGTCCGGCTCGCCTGGAGAAAACCAGTCTGCATCAGGTGGCGTACTGACGCGACGCGAAGGCTCCGACCGACCAGGGTCGGCGCCATGACACCACGGCGCTTGAATTCGGTGACCGTGCTCGAACAGTGCTGGCTGGGCTGGGCTGGCTGCGCCGACCGAACCCATCTGCCCGGTGCGCGGTTGCCGGCTGCGGCCGCACGCGACGATTGCCTGTAGGCGGGCTCTGACAGCGGATGCCGGCGCTGTCAGGCAACGCGACGCGCCGATCAGGCGTGGCGCCCGCGCAGAGGGCCCGTTACGCTGCGTTGCACTTCAACCACTTTCTCTGGAGATCCCCATGAACCTCATCGCTTGGCTCATCGTTGGCGGCCTGATCGGCTGGCTGGCCAGCATCCTCATGAAAACCAATGGCCAGCAAGGCCTGTTTCTCAACGTCGTCGTGGGCATCGTCGGCGCCATGCTCGGTGGCTGGTTCCTGTCGCCGCTGCTCGGCGCCGGAACCATCAATCAGAACGACTTCAGCCTCCCGGCGCTGTTGGTCTCGTTCCTTGGCGCGTCGATCCTGCTGGCCATCGTCAACCTGGTTCGCCGCGGCAGCGTGCGGTGACGCGCCTGCCCTTGAACTTCACCCCCCCTTCAAACCAAGGACCGCTCCATGATTCACGACACTGAAATTCGCAAGCCCGGCGCTACCGACGCCAATCGCGACCCGATCAGCGGCGCACCGGGCGCGCACCCGGTCGGCACCGGCATCGGCGCCGCTCTCGGCGGTGCCGCCGCAGGCGCCGCAGCAGGCACCGTCGCCGGCCCGGTCGGCACGATCGTCGGCGCCGCGGTCGGCGCGATCGTCGGCGGATACGCCGGCAAGGGCGTGGCCGAGGCTATCGACCCGACGCTGGAAGTCGACTATTGGCGCGAGAACTTCAAGACCCGCCCCTATGCCGACAGTGGTTCCATTTTCGATGACTACGAGCCGGCCTACCGCTACGGCGTCGACGCGTTCAGCCGCACTCCGGAGCGCAGCTTCGACACGGCCGAAAGCGACTTGTCGCGCGACTGGGATACGGTGCGGGGCACGTCGAGCCTCGACTGGCAGCGCGCCAAGCATGCCACCCGCGATGCATGGAAGCGCTTGAGCGATTCGGCCGAGCGCGCGCTGCCCGGCGATTCGGACCGGGACGGCAAGTAATCGTCTTGAAACGGGCTCGGTCCTGCACGCCGCCCCGGCGCTGACCGATGCCCCCAGTCAGATTCGACGCCTGCGTCATGCATTGACCGGTCTGGCTGGCAGCCCTTCCTTGCCTGTTTGACCCGATCAGCGTCTCGCGGCAGGCGTCCTCGCAGTCCGGTGGATGGCTTTAGCGCGCGAGCACCAGATGTGTCACGGCGTCCGTTGTAGCACGCTCGACCATGCGAAAGCCCCGCGCGCGCAGGTCCAGACCGCCGAAGAGTCCTTCACCCTGGCCCAGCACGACTCCAGCCTCTCCAGCCTTCGTCGGGCCATGCGACCCGAATTGGCTCGAACATATTGCGGCCGAGGATGAACGCACCGAAACCGGCCATGGAGCGCTGACCGTAGTGATCGTCAACGTCCGTGGTGCCACCATGCTGTCCGAGCATGGCGCAAGGTGCGGGTCGGATAGAACCACTGGAACAGCTCGGGCCCGCTCTTGCCCAACGGATTCGTCAAGCTCTGCTCGAGCCCTGCGGACAATTCGTCAAGGGAGACGCTGAAGCCTGCGACTCGGACCTTCGTCAGTTTCTGTCTCCTTGGATTGGCCGGTCTTGACGGTTCGCCAGTTGCGGCGATGTGCTGTACTGCCACTCACCGGCGCGCGAGGAGAAGGACCGCGCCATCGACACCGCCAAGGCCACTGGCCTGGAGGCTGCGCTGGCCAAGCTGCAAGCCAGTCTCACCAAGCCCAAGGGCAAGACAAGCACCCAGGACGTGGGCACCTTCATGCAGCGCCTGGGCCGCGCCAAGCAGCGCTTCGCACGAGCCGCGCAGCACTGTGAGATCACGGTGACCACCGACCCTGAGGGCAAACTCGTCACCGCCATCACCTGGGTCAAAAGCATCAAGCCCGGCAGCACGGCGGCGCGTCCCGGCGTGTACTGCCTGCGCACGACGCTGGTCGAGCAGGACAACGCCACGCTGTGGCGCACCTATACGATGCTGACCAACCTGGAGTCAGTGTTCCGCTCGCTCAAGACCGACTTGGGGTTGCGCCCCGTCTTCCACCAGATCGACCGCCGGGTCGAAGGGCATCTGTTCATCAGTGTGTTGGCCTACCACTTCGTGCACATGCTGCGATTGCAACTCAAGGCCCAGGGCATCGACGACAGTTGGCAGACGCTGCGCGAGACGCTGGCCACGCAGCGGCGTGTGACGGCCACGTTGCAGCGCCGCGATTGCCCACGCGGTGCATGTGCGCAAGGCCAGCCGACCTGAGCCGCAGCATCAAAAAATCAACGAGATACTGGGCCATTCACCCAATCCCGGTGGCACCCATCGAGTGCTCGTTTAGCGCGACCTCATCGACCGCCCCAGCGCCGCATCGGCACTACACAAAAGTAGTGCCATGCGCGCCGCGAAATCGCTCTAAGTGATTGATTCCATTGGGGGTCGTAGTGTCAAATGACAAACTTGGGCTAAGTAGCCTTGCGCCGCGAGGCTGCGCAACTGCGCAGTTGGCCTGTGCGGCGTGGAGTACCAGGCTTCCCCGTGGCTCCGGCAACGCCTCGCCGCGCTGCTTGAGCACGTCGCCCGAGCGCGATGCGTCAGCAGCCGAAGTCGCTTCCACAACGCACGCCATCGCGCAGAATCGCGCTACCAAAAGCATTGCCCAAACCCGGGGAACCGCATCTGAACCGTGTTGGACCCCGGTCGGTGCCGGTGCCGGTGCCGGTGCCGATGCAGACACCGGCTTGCTCGGCCGGCCCTTTGCGGTGATGCTCAGACCCCACGCGAGGAGACGAGAACCATGGCCACCGCTCAGGACAAGACACCGATCACCTTCATCATCCCCGGCCAGCGCCAGGCCAGCCGCGGCGCGGCTGACGGTGGCGGCGGCGCTGCAACACCGTCCGGCCTGCCCGGGCGCGTGAAGGATTCCGTGCGCGTGGCCGCGCGCCGCAGTGGTGGTATGGGCACGGGCGCGGGCACCGACAGCGTGCGCGTCACCGCCGTGCCCGGCGAAGACATCGTCGTGCTGCGCATCGCCGGTGGCCCGGCGCTGATGCTCCACCCCGAAACGGCACGCGACTTGATGCTGGGCCAGGGCACCAGCAAACGCAGTGGCTCTGCCACGGCTGCAGCCGACAGCGGCGATGTCGTCGTCCCCGCGCAACTGCGCTGGCGCGGCCTGGAACAAGCCGCGCCCACGCGCAGCGGCGGCTTCCTGGGCGATGTGCTGCTGTCGGGCTTCGATGTCCTGACTGATCTTTTCAAGGACAAGGCGGTCGACTTCGTCGCCAGCCAGGTGGTGGCCAAGGTCGATGGCCAGGTCGACGCGGGCGTCTATGCGCTCAGGCGCGAGTCACTCACGGCGCTCAAGGGCAGCGGGCTCAAGATTGCGCAGGTGCCGCCCGCCGCCTACCCGGCGCAAGAGCCGCTGCTGGTGCTGATCCACGGCACTTT